>NZ_LWGA01000641.1:0-4736 GCF_001635235.1 Oleiphilus sp. HI0117
CTCGGGTGCCGTAGCCAGGTTCATGGATATAAACCCTGTCGTGGTCGTCATAACCATAGATCACAAGGTAGTGCCCGCTATAATACGGTCCGTATTGAAGCATGACAGGGCTGCCTTGACGTAGTTGAGACCTTATTTCAATCAGGCTTAATGTTCCGCTAACATAGCTATCTAAACCTCCCAAATCCCATAAGAGCCAACTGATGTCATCGATAGTCGGTGTGCTCTCTGTATCTAAATATACATACTGATAGTCTAATAAATCTTGTTGAGAGTAATAAAGTTGGTGGTGACGTAAGATGATTTCAGTTGCCCTTGCCCAACTGCTATCACTTTCTCTATAGGGTGTGGTCTCGATCTCCAGTATATAAGAACCTTGCTGGCTTGTGATATGGCAGCCGGAAATCAGCATTGTGATCGCTATCAGTACCGCCGCTTTGTTTATGCTTTTCATACATACTCCTGCTTGTTTATTAATATCTGTACATTGTGAAACAAGTAAGCTGAATGAAAGCTGAACGTGAGACTTGTGTTTTTTCCTGTCATCCCCGTGAGTTATAAGTTACTGTTAGCGGTATATTCAATGCATTAAATACCTTTCTCATGCCGCTTAAGATTAACGACTACGTCACTATTCCTGATGAAGAGCTTCAGCTCTCTGCTATTCGTTCTCAAGGTGCGGGTGGTCAGAATGTGAATAAAGTTTCGTCTGCCATTCACTTGCGCTTTGATATCAAAGCATCTTCGCTTTCGGATTTTTATAAAGAGCGGCTGCTAGGCCTTAAGGATAGCCGTATCAACAAAGAGGGCGTCTTAGTGATCAAGGCGCAGCAGTTTCGTACCCAAGAGAAGAATCGTGAAGATGCGCTGGCTCGTTTAGTGGCTTTAATTCAAGCAGCAACGGTTGTTCATAAAACCCGGCGGCCAACGAAACCTAGTCGAAACTCTCAGCGAAAGCGCATGGATAGTAAGACCAAACACAGTCGAACCAAGGCGCTTCGCGGTCGGGTTAGAGACTAAACCTATTTAAGTCTTAGTCAGGTTTCTATTTTATATTTCCAATATTCTGGAAGTATGGTTGTGGTGGAGGCAGTTTATCTATAAGCTCCCTATTATGGATATCGAAAATGCAGCAAAACAATTAGAAGCTTTGGGTAATGTTACTCGCCTTGAAATCTTTCGGACTCTGATCCAGGCGGGGCAGAGTGGTATGACAGTGGGCGACATACAGAAAAAGTTGGGTATACCTGCTTCAACCTTGTCACATCATATTTCCAAGCTGATGCAATGCGCTTTGCTTAGCCAGCAAAGGGAAAGTAGAAACTTATACTGCAAAGCGAACTTTGCCAACATGACAGAGTTAATGTCTTTTTTGATGAGAAATTGTTGCTCGGCGGATGAGAAGTCTAAGTCCTGTTTATAGGTGTGGTGAATCGATTGCCACAGCAAGGTGATTTTCTGGCGAATATTCATCAGGGTGCGCGTTGCGAAGCTGGAGAGGTTTCGCTCAGAGAGCAGTATATAATCGATACGATGCGCCCTTTCTTATTAAATGAAGGCATTGCTCTGGCTGGGCTCGACTTTATTGGTGGTTATATTACCGAGGTTAATATTACTAGCCCTTCAGCCATTCGGCAGATCAATACAGTAAGTGATCAGGAAATACAGAAAGTCTTGGTTGATGGCATTGAAGCTAGACTCAAGAATAAATTTGCTAAAGCTTGCTGTGACAGTTTCTACTCAAAAGCGAGTTGAATCTAGCCGGAATACAAAGACTGAATCACGGCTACAAGCTCTTTTTCGGTACTGAAGATAACGCCGTTTTGGTTCATGAAGGTGCTGTCTGCTTTATTCAGTTCTAGAACTTGTCCCTTATAATCACAAACAAATGCACCGGCTTCTGAACAGATACACGCGGTGGCAGCAAAATCCCAAAGGCTACCGCCGCCGTCTTCTTTTTTGGGCGGCTTAAAGTAGCATGCGGGTGGATTTTCTAAAGCCTGTATGGCGTTCATTACTGCACCGCAGTGATGAATTTCATTGATTTGAGTTAAGCCCTTATTTGTACGCCATTGGTCGATTGCTTTGTGTATATCAGGAAAGTCAGGCCTTTTTAGAAGGCTGCGATCACAGGGGAGCGTTAGCTGCTCAGTACGAAGTTCGTTTTCCGGGCGCCAGGCTTGGCCATTCAAATAGAGGCCTTGCTCTGTAATAGCCGAGTACATTCTGTCTTTTACCGGGTCATATACCACACCAATTAGAGATTTACCTGTTTTCGAAACCAGGGCGATTGATACAGAATAACCAGGTCTTGCTTGTGTAAAGGCTAGCGTTCCATCTATTGGGTCAATGCACCAAAAAGCTTCTTTTATCAGGCGTTGCTTGTCATCTTCTTGCTCCTCACTGAGTACTGCCAAGTTGTACTTTCTTACGCTGTCGTCCAAATGATCAAGAATTAGCTTCTCACAACGCAAGTCGACTTCGGTTAGTACTTGTGATGCTTCGCTTGAACCTGTCGATTTAGTTAGGATTTCAACTTTCTTATTGGCATAAGTCATTATGACAGCGCCTGCCAGTTGGGCTGCTTCTCGAGCGTATTGAGCGAGTTCCTTGAGATCAGTGGGGGAGAGTTTCATGCCTAACTCTCCTTAGCTTGATTTAGTTGCGAGATTACTTTGCGTGATTGCTGCTCACTGTAGGCGTTGACCTTCCAATGTTCAGGGCTCCAACCTTTAAGGAAGCGGTGAAAGTCGGCCCATGCCACTGAAAATAAAGGGCGCCAGGAGGCTTCAACCTTGCTAGGGTTTATATTGCTTTGGTGTTTGAGCAAAGCCTGTTTAAGTTGTTCAAAGTAGCTATCGAGTAGCTGATTTTCATAGCGCTGGCAGTCTTCTTCATGCAAACAGCTGCCAATAAAGTAGGCCAGATCTTTCATCCCGCAGCCTCCCCCTACGTATTGAAAGTCTACAGCTGCTACAGACTTGCCATCTTCAGAGAAGCAAAAGTTTGCCAACTTGGCGTCGCCATGTACGAAGGTTTGATAAGGGCTGCTTGCGAGTGCGAAGTCGATTCGTGAGGCAGCGCTCTTTAGTGCTTGATCTTCTAGTGCTTCAAGCTCATCAGGGCGAGTATCGAGGTGCCAATATGTCCCTGTTTTCCATAAAGAGTCGGGTGCGTGCCCCATAAATTTGGCATGGAAGTTAGCTAGCCAGCCCAAGCAAGTGTGCATGTCTGTAAGCTTTGCTGACTCTTTTACAATAGGAAAACCTTCGGCTGCAAGGTCTTCCATGATGATTAAAAACTCACCCTCAGAGCTTGCAGTGTCCAAGCACTTTGGGACTCTGCTAGATTCATCGCATAGTGCGCTAAAATCTCTATACCAGGCACACTCAACTTGATAGGAGTATATTTTTCGTTGATGAGAGCGCTGAGTATTCCAGCCTCTGGGGTGCTGACTTTTTTCAGGAAGCTTAACGTGTTTTACGATGACTTGGCTTGCCTGACAGCCTTCCAACTTGTACCGGCTAATTACTCCGTAACCACTCCATAAGCTTTGGATATCTTCAAGCTTAATAATAGAACGAGCCCTGGTCACGTTTAAAATTTGAGACGATAGCGAATGGCTCATGCTAGGTGGCGCCTATCATTCAAAGCAAATAGCCCCTTTCCTAATCGGTAAAGTACCCAAACGCCAACTGCCAACATAATAGGAACCCCAATGATTGCGCCAATAATGGTCACGATCAGAATCCAGGCAATGACTAAACCAACCAAGGCTTTCCAGAAAGTTGTGATTAACCAGTCAAAGTGGGAATACAAGAAGGTACCGTCGGCATCACCCCGCCAGATATAGCTCATAACCAATGCTATGATCGAAGGCCAGCCGGTAAGGAAAGCCGTCAGAATAAACGCTGGCGTTAACAGGCCACTTATAGCACTAAAAATATGTAAGGCATAAATAAGGTAGGTGATTTTAAGCAAGGATGCTGAAGGCTTACCAGGCATATCGGGGAACATTGAGTTTGCACCTTTATATTGACGGTTTTGGTGGAGTTGTAGCTAAGTAAACGATATGGCGAGAAGTATTTAATGGCAAGTTAATCATTAGAAAACAGTGTTTCAATGTTATTAGAGTCAACAACTCTTGGGCGGTTTCTGTTATTGTCGTGAAGCGCTTTTGCACTAATGACATTTAAGGCCAGGGCTATCTCTCATTCGATACGAAATTACGAACTGCTGCTCGTTGCGGTGACGCTTATTGCTGCTGCGGGATGGGTGTTCACCAAAAGCGCCCTGGCAGAGTTTTCACCTTACATCTTTTTAGCACTGAGGTTTTCATTAGCGGCGCTGGTGCTGGTTCTAATGTCCTGGCCGCAATTGGTGGTGCTTAAGCGGCATCAGTTTGTTAAGGGAATAGGTACGGGTATCCTGTTAGGTTGTGCATTGTTGCTTTGGGTCTTAGCGGTGGACCAAACCGATAATATCGGCGAAGGTGCTTTTATCGTGAGCTTGGCAGTCGTCTTCGTTCCGCTAATCGCGCGACTAATCTTTGGTACCAAGATCACCTTCTACCTTATTTGTGCGTTGATTCCCGCAGTTATTGGTTTGGCGCTTTTAGCATTACGGGCTGAGCCAGGAGGTGGTTTGGGCTTTGAATTTAAGGAATCCCATGCTTTCTTCTTTATGTCAACTTTGGGTTTTGCGCTGCATGTCATTTTGACGGGGCGTTATGCACA
>NZ_LWGA01000642.1:0-23063 GCF_001635235.1 Oleiphilus sp. HI0117
CCGCTTAATACGCCGCCACCAAGCGGAGACCAGGGAAGGTAAGCGACATCCTGGTGAACACAGTTTTCAATCAGGTAAGGCCAGTCTTTGGTATGTAGTAGATTAAACTCATTTTGTATTGATACCATCTTGGGAAGCGAGTGCTTTTCAGCTAAACGTAAGTACTCATTGATCCCCCAAGGTGTGTCGTCTGATAAACCGCAATGTCTAATTTTCCCGGCTTTGATGCAGTCATTTAAAGCCTGAAGAATTTCTAGCATTTGATCGGAGTGTGCCTGACGGTCTACATCGGTAAAAGAAATTCGACCAGGGAAATGTTTGGCGAAGTGAGGCGAGGTACGATTGGGCCAATGGAGTTGGTAGAGGTCGATGTAGTCGGTCTTAAGGCGCTTTAAGGATGCGTCTACTGAGGTGATAATCGACTCACCCGTGATGTCACCACCCCCGCGTATCCAAGGTAGGCCATTTCCTGCAATCTTTGAGGCCAGAATAATGTCACCTCGTTTACTCGAATTAGCTGCCAGCCAGTTACCTATCATCTTTTCTGTTTTGCCATAGGTATCGGCTGCAGGTGGCACTGCATACATCTCTGCTGTATCAATGAAGTTCACGCCTTGCGCCAAGGCGAAGTCGATTTGCTCACTGGCATCGCGCTGAGTATTTTGTGTGCCCCAGGTCATCGAGCCCAGGCATACTCGTGAAACATTAATGCCGCTGCTACCAAGTTTTGAATAGTTCATTGATCAAGCCTCTATTTAGTTTCGCTTATAGTAATAGATCTCCTTAGGTGCGGACAGTGTTTTTTCCAGGGGCTTTACCGCATTACTAGAACAGCTCGACCCCACAGCCACCTAAGCCACAGTAGCCGTCGGGATTCTTATCAAGGTATTGCTGGTGATATTCTTCAGCATAGTAAAACTCAGAGGCTTGTTTAATCTCGGTAGTGATTTCGCTAAACCCCCGCGCTGTTAGCGCTACTTGGTATTGTTGTAGGCTTTCATTAGCAAGTTTGCTTTGTTCGTCATTGAAGGTGTAAATGCCTGAACGGTATTGTGTTCCCTGGTCGTTACCTTGGCGCATGCCTTGTGTTGGGTTATGCGCCTCCCAAAATGTTTTTAGTAAGTCTAAGTATGATACTTGGGACGGATCATAAGCGACTAATACCACTTCATTATGGCCTGTCGATCCTGAGCAAACTTCTTGGTAGCTTGGGTTGGGCGTAAAGCCCGCGCTATAGCCTACCGCCGTAGAATAAACTCCTGCCAGTGACCAAAACTTTCGTTCGGCGCCCCAAAAACAGCCCATGCCAAACATTGCTTGTTTAATTCCAGAAGGAAAGGGGGGCAGCATTGAATTGCCAGTGACGGTATGGGTGGCGCTAATGCTAATTGCCTGATCGCGCCCTGGTAAGGCGTTTTCGGGTTTGATCATTTTGGCTTTTTCGGGCTTAAAAAACATAGGGATCTCGTCGCTTGGTGTGAGAAATTTTAAACTGCAGGCTTAGGGTGTCGCTAGTAATTGCTTCGCTTGGCGCACTCTCAACATGACATCATTATGATCCTCTTTCCTGATATGAGCTTGCACTAGCCTGGTTTTGACGATGACCGTTACCTTCTCTGCATCTTCCACAGTTCGGTTATGTGCTTTAAGCACTTTTGCAATCTCCTCGGCACTGGCTCCCTGGTTTTTCTTTAATAGCTGAATAATATCCTTTGCACACTGCTCTGCAGCCGGGTCGGGTTTGCTCATGCTTTTAAAAATTAATACGGCGATTACGATGATAAGAATAATAGGGATATAGGTATTCATTGCTGAGAATCCAGTTGTTTAGTCGGGCTTAGCCAATTGTACCTTATGATTCATTCTTGATGGTTGTTTTTTGAGCTTTGTTGACTACATTTAGAAGGCTTATCTGTTTATAAAAATATCAAAAATGAGAGGATGATATGAGCGAGGAAAGCGTCGATTTTGGTCCGTTGGAAGCGATGATTGGTACCTGGGAAGGTGATAAAGGTTTGGATGTCGCGCCTTTGCCAGGAACTCAAAAAGAAGATAGCCCTTACTTTGAACGTATTGTTGTCGAACGAGTAGGGGATGTTGAAAATGCCAAGCAGCAGACGCTGGCGATTGTTCGCTACCATCAGGTTGTACGGCGTCAAAGCAATGGCGAGATCTTCCATGATGAGCTTGGCTATTGGATGTGGGACGCTGAACAGAAAATTGTTATGCACTCGCTACAAATCCCTAGAGCGGTTGGCCTTCTTGCTGGCGGATCCTATGACTCGAATGCAGGTACACCGGGAAAAATTAAGCTATTCGTACAAGCCAAAGATGGCGATGCTGACTGGGGAATTGTTCAGTCACCGTTTATGCAAAAAAACGCTCGCACGATCGCCTTTCGTCATGAAGTCACCATTGAAGGTGATACCTTAAGCTACTCCGAAACCACAGTGCTGGATATCTACGGCAAGACCTTTGATCACACTGATGCAAATGTTTTGACAAGAAAGACAGGTGCCGAGATAAAGCAGGATAACACTGTAGCCCAGGTTGTTGAGCTTGCTCCTAGCGGCTCTCAAACCTCAGATAACAGTCCGAATATAGCGGGTCGAAAGCCAATCAAAGCCGAATTAAAGTCGGGTGAAAGCTATGCTTGGTGCTCTTGTGGCTTGAGTAAGAATCAGCCATTCTGTGATGGTAGTCACCGCTCCACCTCATTTAAACCCAAGGTATTTAAGGTCGATGAAGATCAGGATGCCTGGTTGTGTATGTGTAAACATAGCAAGAACCCGCCTTATTGTGATGGTAGCCATAAGAACTTACCGAAACCTGGGGCAATTGCTGCGGAAGCCTCCTCTATACCAACGGGTACTGAAGAAGTCGCCGAAGAGCCAAGCTTGGCAGAGGTTAAAGCTTTGGCACAAGACGGTTTAGAGAAAACCGGTGGCCATGGTGAAATGGTAGCGATGGGAGTACCCCGTACGCAACTTCCAGAATGGGATGATATTCAAATCATGACCGCCCAGATGGCAACGAAGCCTTTGTTGGAAGATGAAAAAGTAGGGACGGAGTTGATCATCGGACCGAAAGCCAAAAAGCCTTTGGTATTAGATATCCCACTATTTGTTTCAGATATGAGCTTCGGTGCACTTTCAGAAGAAGCAAAGATCGCACTAGCAAGAGGGGCGGAATTAGCAGGGACGGGTATTTGTTCCGGGGAGGGCGGTATGCTGCCTGAGGAACAGGCCGAGAATAGCCGCTATTTCTATGAATTAGCGTCAGCGCAATTCGGCTTCTCTGAAGATGTTCTACAACAAGTTCAGGCCTTCCACTTTAAGGGTGGGCAAGGCGCGAAAACGGGTACCGGAGGTCATCTTCCAGGAGCCAAAGTGCGTGGAAAGGTTGCTGAGGTAAGAGGTTTGGCTGAAGGTGTGGATGCTATATCGCCTTCTTGTTTTCCTGAGATGAATGGCCCTAAAGATTTTAAACACTTCGCTGATCGCATTCGTGAGGTGTCGGGTGGTATCCCCATTGGCATGAAGTTATCTGCTAATCATATCGAGAGAGACATTGAGTTTGCCTTGCAAGCCAGTGCAGACTATCTGATTCTCGATGGCCGTGGTGGTGGTACTGGTGCAGCACCGAGTTTGTTTAGAGATCATATTTCTGTGCCTACTTTGCCAGCCTTGGCACGCGCTAGGCGCTACCTGGATGACCGTAAACGTCATGATGTCACGCTAATAATTACTGGTGGTTTGCGAGTGCCCTCAGACTTTATCAAAGCAATGTGCCTAGGGGCCGATGGCATTGCGATCTCAAACTCTGCTTTGCAATCTATTGGCTGCGTTGCTGCCAGGATGTGCAATACCAACCTTTGTCCGGCAGGCATTGCGACACAAAAACCTGAACTCAGAGCTAAGCTGGATATTGACACCTCTGCACAGCAGCTTGAACGCTTCTTTAAATCCTCGACACACTTGATGCAAGTGATGGCGAGAGCGTGTGGCCATGACCATTTGAGTAAGTTTACTCTGCAAGATATTGCGACTTGGAAAAAGGAGATTGCCGAATTAACGGGTATACCGTTTAGTGGCATGTAGAGATACCTTTTCCCAACAGTTGAATTAGTAACATGTCACCTTTTTGAGGTGGCTTGTCTTTGACATGTTAGTTTCCAAGAATCTGTGTCAGTGTGGGCTTTAGTTGAAGCTAGTTTTGATCGATAATGCTACAGCCAAGTAAAAACACCTGATAAGTTATCTTTAGCCTCACCCGCGAGTACGGTGCTTTTTAAGTTCTCCGCAGCACTTTCCGGGGTATCTAGGGATAGAGCATACTTGATGCCTTCATCTCCAGCCGGGTCGTGCAGACCGTCGGAGCACAGCATTAGTCTATCGCCCACAGCCAAGTCTAGAAAACCGATATCCAGATCAATGTTCTCATCAACACCTACCGCTCGAGTAATTGCATTGTTTTGAATGTTTTCTGTCGGTAGACCTGATTCTTTATATAAGTTATAGATTGAGTGGTCTGAAGACAATTGAGTTAGTTCACCGCGTCTCCATAAGTAAAGCCTGCTATCCCCAGCCCATAAGAAGGTAGATTTGTTATTCTCAAGCGCCAGAAGTACAACCGTGCTGCCACACGTTAGTTGATTATCCTTTGCATAGCTAAATATCTCGGTGTTTACATTTTGTATAGTTTGTTTAATTGCATCTACTTTGGAGAAAAGGTTTACTGGTAGTTCCTTTTCAGATAGTTGCCTTACAATCTCCTGGCTAGCTTTATCGCCATCAACATGACCGCCCATACCGTCAGCGACAAGCCATAATGAATCAGAATCTTTTACCAGGATTTCATCCTGGTTTTGAGTTCGTTTATTACCTACATCACTGAAACCAAATGATTGAATGTTGAAGGGGATAGTTTGTCCTTTGTTATTATCAGTCATAGTCGAGATATTCAGTTCGCTAGTAACATCTGAACGTTGAAAGTTTGAAAGAATGTCCAGGCCAGAAACCGCATCATCCGATTCTAGCTCGGTTGGCGGAGTGATGATGGCGTTCGGACTTTCATGGTCAGCTGCTATGGTTGTTGGGTAGAAGGTAGTGCACGGCTTCATTTTTGTTATTAACGCATTATCCCTTGCGTAGAAGCCTATTTAAGCATGCTGTAGGACTAATATCTATAGCCTATAATTTAAATTTACTAGGCTATTTAGGTGTGATTCGAATTCGTCGGCTCTGGCTAAGTATAATCGAACGACCCTTAATCGGAATCAAAAAATAGTCACCTGACTTCTTTCTGATTCCGGTTTTTGAACCTACACTGATTAACAGCGTCTAAGGACTTCTATAGCGACTGGAGAGTGTTAGTGAGCCGTGTTAACCCACTTGTTTTTGCAATGATTAGTTTACTTGTTTTCTGTTCGACACCCTTAGCTGCTTTTGAGGTTTTAGTGCTTGATCAGAACGGTAAACCGGTTAAAGACGCTTATGTAGCGATACCCGAAGGAAATATTGAGCAAGCAGAGGAAACGCCGGCCATTATGGATCAGCTTGATATTGCCTTTGTACCTCATGTATTGGCGATAGACCAAGGGCAAGCGGTTGTCTTTCCCAATAGTGATAATATCCGTCACCATGTCTATTCCTTTTCCCAACCCAAAAAGTTTGAAATTAAATTATATCAAGGAGTTCCCGAACAGCCGATTACCTTTAATCAGCCGGGTTTAGTGGCACTAGGTTGCAATATTCATGACTCAATGTTGGGCTATATCTATGTGTCACCATGGCCTAATTATGGTGTGAGCGATGAAAGCGGCAAACTTACCTTTTCTCAGACAGCTGAAGAACTGCTCATTTGGCATCCTCGCTTAGAGGGGAAAGCCGGTTTAGTTAGAAAAGCTATCGATAGTAAGCATGAAACAGTCACGATTACCTTGAAGCTCAAAAAGGAAAAGACGCGACGTCAGTTCAGAGCGTATAGAAGGGATCGCGATGGTTATTGACTTGAGCTTGCGAAAAAAAATCCTACTATCCTTTTTAAGTTTAATTATTGTCTCGTCGATTATGACGATTTCGGCAGTGTTATTAGCGACTAACAATAGTGTCGCTGAGCAGGCGAGAGAGAAGCTCGTCGTAGGTCAAAAGGTTTTTGAACAGTTACTGGCGCTGCGAGGTAACCAGTTGTTCGAGTCTGCTGAGGTACTGACCTCAGACTTTGGTTTTAAAGCCGCTGTGCTGGATCAGGACCGTTCAACTATTGGCTCAGTGCTCGACAATCATGGGGCTAGAATAGGCGCTGACTTGATGATGATCGCCTCACTCGAAGGTGACTTGATTGCCAGCACAGGTAAAAGCCAGAACTTCCCCTTTAAGCACTTGTTGTCAGAAGCAGAGGAAAATGGCGGTCTGATGCAAACCGTTGTATTAGATGGCTTACCCTACCAAATTCTGATGTTGCCGGTACTTGCGCCGGTTACGTCTGCCTGGACAGCCGTAGGTTTCCAAATTGACGATAAGCTTGCTCGGCAGTTAAAAGAGCTGACAACGCTGGAGGTGAGCTTTTCGGGTTGGGATAGCAATGAGCGCCGCTTTGAGTTGTCGACTCTGGATGAGCAGACTAACGCAGCAATGAGGGTCTATGAAACTCAGGGTGACTGGTTGCACATGACATACCAGGGAGAGTCTTTTTTAGCGCTGGTGACTTCATTGGTGAAGGCTGATAATTATCAAGTGAATGCGGTATTGAGTACCTCCTTGTCTTTGGCTATTGCCAAATTTTCACCACTAAAAATCCATATACTCATTATTGCATCCGTTGCATTGCTACTATCGGCTTTTATTGCCTTTATTATTGCCCGAAATATTACACGACCGGTTAATACGCTGGTGAGTGCGGCAGAACGAATTAGCCAGGGTGATTATAAGGGAGAAATTGATTTTGATCTTTTTAAGAAGAACGAGATAGGTAAACTAGCTAACAGCTTAAGTCATATGCAGCGGGGCATCGCTGATCGAGAAGACAAAATTCTCTATCAAGTCTTTCACGACACTTTGACGAGTTTGGCTAATCGCGCTTCGATACAAGAGAAGATTGAAACCCTGCTTGAGCAAAGCGATGGTGATTCAGACATATTTGCACTGATGCAGGTGAATGTTCGTCACTTCAAACAAGTGAATACGACCTTTGGTTATCATATCGGCGACCAGCTTCTAATTAGTATTGCCAAGCGCCTTTCTTCGCTGATGGGTGAGGATGATAGTGCTGCAAGGCTGGGGGCGGATGAGTTCTTGTTATTGCTCAAGGCAGATACAGAACCAGAAGTATCTGCACGAGCGAATCGAATTTTAGAAGCGATTATTGAGCCCTATCAAATAAACGAGCTTAAGCTCCCCATTGCATTTACCTCGGGTGTGGTTTTATATCCACAGCATGGTCAACGAACTGATGAATTAATGAGGCGTGTGGACATAGCGCTCAATGAAGCGAATGAGCAGAAGCTTGCTTTGTTGCTTTATCAGCCAGGTAGTGATGAAAAGCATCTTAAGCAAACGCGCCTGGTCAACGATTTGAAAGAGGCGATCGATCAAGATTCCTTATGCATGTTCTATCAGCCAAAGCTGGAGCTTAAGCAAGGCAAAGTCACCCAGGTTGAGGCATTGATTCGTTGGATTCATCCCGAGTTGGGCTTTATCTCACCTGAAGAGTTCATTGGTCTTGCTGAACAGTCTGGCTTGATGCCACCGCTAACGCGTTGGGTGATTGCTAGTGTATTGCGTGAAGCCGCTGCTTGGAGAACTCAAGGGATAGACCTAAAAATGGCGGTCAATCTCTCGGCTTATGATCTGGCCAACGATGACCTACCCGATTATGTGGCGCAAGAGCTTGAGAAAAACGGCCTCTCTACTTCTTCGCTAATTCTTGAAGTCACCGAAAGTGCGATGATTGATAACCCGGTTCAAGCCCTAAAAGTGCTTAATCAATTAAGAGACCAAGGGATTATCTTGGCGATTGATGATTATGGCACAGGCTATTCATCTTTGAGCCAACTTAAAGATTTACCCGTAGACGAGCTAAAGATCGATATGGCCTTTGTTTTGAAACTGGATGAAAGTAAATATGACCAGGCTATTGTCCAGTCAACGATAGACATGGCTCATCAGCTCGGTTTAACTGTCGTTGCTGAAGGGGTTGAAAACAGAGCGTCTTGGGCCTTACTCGAAACATGGGGATGCGATAAGTTACAAGGTTACTATATCTCTCGCCCACAAAACTCGGCAGACTTTGTTACCTGGTTTAAAGGCTATGATGTAAACAGTGAGTACTAGCATTATTTTTTCGATGAACAAGGCTAAACAAAGCATTCAGAATAAAACACTCTTCAGTTATCTGTGCCGCCTTGCTTCTAGTCGCTTTGATCAGCAGCGCACTTGTGCATGCAAAGCAGAATAGCCCACACCGCTTTATCGGCAATGTGACGCTTGTTACCAACTATCAAGACAGCGGAAATACATGGCTCAATGGTGGGCTGGGACGTTTTGGACAGGGTGACCAGGATAGCTCGGTTTCAGGCCTATTTGAATCAAATATCGAGTATCGGTACCGGCCTTCTTCTGCCTTTCAATTGAGTACTCATATCCAAGCACAAGGTACGAGTAATGATAGCTCCGTTCGCTCTCTTGGGGTGATAGAGTGGAGCGCAAGGTATCGTCATGATATCGACTTCAATCAAGCGCTTAGTGTTAAGCTGGGCCAGTTTTTCTTACCGACCTCAATGGAAAATATAGATCGCTTCTGGGAATCCCCTTATACCATTAGCTACTCTTCGCTCAATAGCTGGATAGGTGAGGAGTTTCACCCTATCGGCTTAGACATGTCTTATCGTTATCATTTTGATAGTGGGCCAGAGTTATCGGCAGCTGCAACGATCTTTGGTGGTAATGATTCAATGGGCGCTTTGTTGGCCTATAGAGGTTGGACTTACGGGCGTCAGCGCACGGTATTGGGTGATGTATTGGCCTTGCCTGAGCTCAGCAACCTTCAAGACGGGCAGATTTTTGCGGGGCAGCGAGATGACGGTACTAAACCTTTTGGTCGAGATCTTGATGGTCGGCCAGGGTATGCGCTGAGGTCATCACTGGCTTTGGATGAGCTGAATATAAAGCTCACTTGGGTCGATAACCGGGGCGATACGACACTTCTACATGCAGAATATGCCTGGAAAACCCGCTTTGCTATGGCTGGCTTGGCTTGGCGTATTAGTGAGGGCTGGGAGTTCTTATCGGAAGCCTCTCAAGGCAGCTCTGAAATGGGAGCGGGTCCTGGCATTGATATAGATTTCTACAGCCTGTACGGCATGTTTTCCTACCGTCTGAATGACTATCGAATCAGCTATCGCTATGACCAGTTTGGTATTGATGACCAAGATCAGATGGACCAAGAAAATAACGAGTTTGGGCGTAGTCATACCTTAGCGTTAATGTGGCAGGAAGAAGACAGTGCGCTGCGCTTAGGGGCGGAAGTCTTGTTCCTTAAGGGTAAGCGATACCGCGTACTTGAGGGCCCGCAAGTCTATCGTGACAGCGATTCTATTAGTGTCAGTATGTTGGCTCAGTATACCTTCTAGAATATGCGAAGGCTCAGCAAGCCAATAAATGGAAGAGCCTTGCTTTCATTGTGAGTTAGGGGACTAAAATTACTTTACCAATATTCTTGCGTTGCTCGATATGCTCATGCGCTTTGGCTGCATCCTTGAAGGAAAACGTGCTATCGACATGAGGCTTGATCCAGCCTTCAGCATAGCCTTTTAGTATCTCTTTCATCCAGATATCAATCTTCTTATGTTCATGCCATAAATGCCCCATATTGACACCATATACGCCTTTGTTCTGATCCATTAAACCAAAAGGGTGATAAAAAGGTGTTTGCACAATCATCTTAAGCATATTCAACTTGCCTTTGATTCCCGAGTCGGACACAGAGGAAATACCAAACATGCCTAGTCGGCCGGTGTTAGCTAAGGCACTGTAACTTTTTTTCAGGTTATCGCCGCCAATAGGGTCTGTGATCAAGTCGACACCGCGGCTATTGGTGAGGGCGAGAAGTTCTTTCTTCCAATCCTGGGTACGGTAATCTATTGCGTGATCCAAGCCCTTTTCTTTTAAGAACTTGTGCTTCCTTGAGCTAGCAGTACCATAAATTGTAGCGCCAATATGCTTGGCGATTTCCAGTGCAGCAAGACCGACACCACCTCCCACATTGTGAATGAGAACGCTCTCATGAGCTTGTAAGCCTCCCATCGCGACGAGTAATTGGTAGGCGGTAAGGTAGTTTACGGGGATTGCTGCTGCGGCTTCGAAGGAGAGCGTTTCTGGTTTATCAAATACTTGTTGTAGGGGCACTGTGACTTGCTCAGCTTGGCCGCCAAAGCGTGTTAAGGCGATAACTTCCTTGCCTAGCCAGGATTCATCTACGCCTGTGCCGATAGCATCAATGACACCCGATACTTCATAGCCAACGGTACAAGGCGTTTTCGGCGCATCAGGGTAGAGGCCTTGTCGAGCCAAAATATCAGCAAAATTCAATCCCGCAGCTTTCACTGCAATACGAACTTCCTTATCACCAGCCACCAGGTCGGCAGCCTCTTGAACTTGTAATACATTTGCTTTCCCGCTATTGCTTATGATGATTTTTTTCATGATGCGCTCCTTGAACTTGACTGGTGCTAAAACTAACTCAGTTCAGAGAATGAGAAAACCCTTACTTTTCGGAATGGTGTTTTCAATAATCTGGTTCAAACTCGAATGAAGCGAAAAGTTGGTCTGCGTAGTTTGTTAGTTCAAGTGTTGCTGCGTGAGTTTCATAGCGTCGGCTTAGCGTCGTGCTGATTAGTACGTTTGCGAAGCCGGGGTGAGGACAGGTCAGGGTGATACTGTCTATCAGCGCTGGGCCGGGCTTTGCTCGACCTCGCCAGTCTTCGCTATTACTGGTTTGACGAATGCATAATTCGCCATAGCGTGTATCAATGGCTTGTGCCTGGTGATGGAGGACTAAACCTTTTGGCTGCCGTTCTAATTGCAGGTGGCGCTTTAGTGCCTGTAAGTGCGCGTTGGCACTCGAATACATACCGCTTCTTGGGCCGCGAGTTAAGGTGACTAGAATGGAGTAACTATCGTCTTGGTTTAATTGGCTGAGTTTCAGACGATGACTTGTGCCATATACGACTGCAAACCAGGGTGTTTCTGTAGGCACTTCAAAAGAGAAAGTAAAGCCATCAACACGCTGACCGGGTTTAATGTTGGTCTGATCAAAGCTGGCGCAAGCTGATAAAAACAGTGCTAATAGGACTATTGAGCGCTTTATTATTAGCGTTATTGGCTTATAGGAAGTTAGCATCTGCTTACTTTAGCATTTAGGAGGTGTTCCATCTAGTTTAGTTGCCAGAATGGCGTTTAATATTTTGGCCTATTGTAATGTAAATCGTGTTGGCCGACTTTGCATGCGACCCACTATATTTGCTAGGCTTCTCGTGAATTCAATCATTAGCAAAAGGAATTTGCGATGCCGATAAATTGGAAAGACCTGCCCGACGTGTCTCCTCATGATGCCCAAAGGGAAGTTAAGAATCACAGCCCCTTTCAGGAGAACGACCTATGAATATGGACACGGCGCTTCACGCCCTAAAATCTTACTTTGGCTATGATGCCTTTCGCCTCAATCAGGCGGGTGCCATCGAACGTACACTTAAGGGCCAGTCTAGCCTGGTGATTATGCCTACCGGTGGTGGTAAGTCTATTTGTTACCAGCTGCCCGCTGTCATGCTGGACGGTTTGAGTATTGTTGTCTCACCTCTTATCGCACTAATGCAGGATCAAGTCTCAGCACTTCAACTTAGCGGTATTCAAGCTGAGGCGCTAAATAGTGCCTGCAGCAGTGATGAGGAGCAGATGATTCGAACCCGAGCGGAAAGTGGTGCACTTAAGCTTTTATATGTATCACCCGAACGCGCTGTTTCAAGAGGTTTTTTGAATTGGGTGAGTCGTTTGAATATCGTGCAAATTGCCATTGATGAAGCGCACTGTGTTTCAATATGGGGGAATGACTTCCGTCCTGAATATACTCGCCTAACCGAGCTGATACGTTTGTTCTCCAATGTGCCGGTAGCCGCCTTGACTGCAACCGCAGATACTGCGACACAGCAAGATATTCGTCAGCAACTAGGCTTGGTCAACTGCGAGACCTTTGTATCCAGTTTTGAGCGTAAAAATATTGAAATAGAGGTCTTGCCAGCTAAAAAACGAATTCAGGTGATCTACCAGTTTCTGCAAACGCAAGGCAAGGAAGCCGGTATTATTTATTGCTTGAGCCGCCGCAGTACCGAAGAAACGGCAGCGAAATTACGTGATGCCGGATACATTGCCGAGCATTATCACGGAGCGATGAATAGTGAACGTAGGGCAGAGGTGCAAGACAAGTTCTTGCGTGATGATATCCAGATAGTCTGCGCTACCATCGCCTTTGGTATGGGTATCGATAAACCGAATATTCGCTGGGTAATTCACTATAACCTGCCAAAAAATATTGAAAGCTATTATCAGGAAATGGGCCGTGCCGGGCGAGATGGCGAAGAGGCCAAAGCGCTACTGTTTGCAGGTTTTGGTGATATGAAAACCCTGACAGGCTTTATCGAAGATAGCGATGCCGATGAGCGCTTCAAACAAGTGCAATTAGCCAAGCTTAGCCGGCTTTGGGAGTTTACCCAGACGCTTTCTTGTCGTACCAATTTTGTTCTGAATTACTTTGGTGAGCATCGAGAAGAAGGTTGTGGGCACTGCGACCACTGCATTCATCCACCCAAAAGCTTCGATGGCACAGTCATCGCTCAGAAAGCCCTGTCTGCTTGCTTTAGAGTTCAGCAGCGCAATTTGGCTGTAGGTATTAATATGTTAATTGATATCTTGAGAGCTTCATCGAGTCGCGCGGTATTGGAGTCGGGTCTAAATACTATCAAGACCTACGGCGCAGGTAAGGACATCGCCTGGAAAGACTGGTCTCACTACATTACACAGCTGATTGATCGCGGCTATCTATCACTCGACTTTTCTCAAGGCAGTACACTGCATCTGACGGACTTATCGATGGCTGTTTTGAAAGGAGATAAGACAGTTCAGCTATGTGAGCCTGTAGATCCAAAAATCAATCAGGTTGAGAAAAAAGTGAACAAGCACGCCGATCTTAGCGAGGCTGAGCATCTTTTGTTTGAGGCATTAAAAGGGCTCAGAAAAGAAATTTCGCAGAAGGATAAAGTTCAGGGCTATACCGTTTTTTCAGATGCAAGCTTAAAAGACATGTCTCGGCTTAAGCCTGGGAACTTAGCCGCCTTCTTGACGGTCAGCGGTGTGGGGGATCATAAGTGTGAGAAGTATGGTGAGTCCTTCGTTGCCTTAATATCCAGCTTGGTTGATGAGAGTGATCGCTTACTTATTGATGGGCCTGTGCGGAAAAAGTTGCCGCCTAAACCTGCGCGTAGTGACTTTACTATGGCGAAACTAGGCGATACGCATCGAGAGACCTTTTCGCTCTATCAGCAAGGGCAGTCACCCAATGAGATCGCCAAAACGAGAGGTTTAAGTAAGTCTACGATAATTAGCCATATATATCGTCTGGCTTTTCATGGGGAAGACGTTGATGTCAGTACGATGATATCGCCAGAACAAATAGCGGGTATTCAGGCACAATGGCTAAGCTTGAACAAGCCTGAACGAATCAAACCAGTATTCGAGGCCTTGGGTGAGGGCTATGACTGGGAACAGATACGTTACGCGGTATGTTTGAGCGATACAGAGGTTTAAACCTAGTAGCTCTCTATAATGTCATAGTGCAGTTGCCCGCCTTTATTATGGCTACGATATAGGTGAAATTGATTAATCTGGTAAGGCCTGGCGATGGGCTCTTGATTGACGAATGCGTCGATATAGGCCTTATCCATACTGTGCTTACAGTGCGCCAACGTGATATGTGGGGTGAACTGACGGGAGTCGATTTTGATGCCCGCTTCGCGTAGTGAGTGGCTAATCATTTTTTGCAGCCGAGCTAAGTCATCATTCAGGGCGAGCCCGAGCCATAAAATGTTCTTACTCTTTTTAGGGGAAAAGACTCCGGTTTGAGTGAAGTGAGTACTAAAGGCATTGAATTGGATATTCTGCAGTGCTTGGCTGACCACCTTAGGCTCTGCTTCACCAATAAACTGTAAGGTCATATGCAAGAGTTCAGGGCGAAGTAAGCGAGCGCCCTCAGCTGTTGGCGGCTGATACTGTAACACTTCAGCTTGTGTTGTATTTGATAAGGGGGTTGCGATAAAGAGCCTCATAGCTTTTCCACTATTCATTATCTTGTGAGAAATATCCCGGACAGTCTGCGCCACATGCCGGGCACTTAGCTTTGCCTTGATTCTGCTAGCTAATTACTTTTTCCTTTTATCAATGGCCTCTATACTTATCAGTATTGGGGTTAAGTTTGTCAATCTCAATGTGCCGAGTCGATTTCCCTTGCACAAACGGAGGGCTTCACCTATGAATTTGAGTCGTTCTCCTGCCGTGGCAGGACAGTTTTACCCGTCCAACCCGCAGCAGCTGCGCGCTAATATTGATGACTGTATGAAAATCGCCTTGTCGGTCTTGCCAGAAGTACCGGCAGCTCAGCCAAAAGCGATTATCGTGCCTCATGCAGGGTATATCTATTCAGGTGCGGTCGCTGCCTCGGCTTACGCGAGTTTGCTACCCTATGTCGATAAAATCAAACGAGTCGTTCTCTTGGGGCCATCCCATCATTATGGTTTTAAAGGTTTGGCCAGTAGCCACTTCCATAGCTATGAGACTCCCTTGGGAATGATCGAACTTGATTACCTAGCGACCCAAAAACTTGAGCTTAAGGGGCTAGCTCAAACGCTTGACCAGGCCCACCTTCAGGAGCATAGCCTCGAAGTTCAATTACCTTTTCTACAAGCGCTATTAGGCGACTTCAGTTTGCTTCCCTTAGTTGTTGGAGATGCGGATAAGCATCAGGTTGCCAAGGTGATTGATTCCTTATGGGGTGGCGAAGATACCTTGTTTGTCATCAGTTCTGACCTGAGTCATTTTCTGAGCTACGAAGTCGCTAGTAAAAAGGATAGCAAGACTGCCGAAGCTATCGACACGCTTCAGGCAGACTTGATTGAATATGACGATGCCTGTGGCCGAAACCCGGTGAATGGATTACTTCAAATCGCACTAAAACGTGATCTGACGCCGCATCGCTTGGCACTGTGTAATTCAGGTGATACTGCTGGAGATAAAGATAGAGTGGTTGGCTACGGTGCTTGGAGTTTTACCTAAGCTAGCGTATTTATAAAAGGAGAAATGCCTTGAATGAACAGCATCAGCAGCAACTGATCGCTATAGCACAAGCATCTATCAGGCATGGCTTAGATCACGGTAGGCCTTTGTCCGTTCAAATCGGTGACTATGATGCTGAGCTAGAAAAAGAGTTTGCCAGCTTTGTTACATTGAAAATTAGCGGAGAATTACGCGGCTGTATAGGTTCCCTTCAGGCTTATCGGCCTCTAGTGCTCGATATTGCAGAGAATGCTTACCGTGCAGCATTTAATGACTCCCGCTTTTCGCCTATGTCACAGAGCGAATACGAGAAACTCCAATATCATATTTCTGTACTCAGCACCCCAGAGCCGATGCAGGTGAATTCAGAGCAAGACTTACTATCTCAACTACGTGTCGGTATAGATGGCCTGATATTGACGTTGGGTAATCGAAGAGCAACTTTTCTACCCTCTGTCTGGGAGCAGCTGCCAGATAAGTCTGATTTTTTAAATCACCTTAAAGCCAAAGCTGGATTGACGTTGGACTATTGGAATGAATCAATAGAACTTGAACGCTACACTGTAGAGAGTTTTGGTGATTAGCCCTATAGATAAGGACCTTATTAAGATAGTATTTATGACTGTTCGCAATTAAGCCCTGCCGGAGGGTCCTTTTGTTATCATCACTTTTTTCTAGAAAGCGTCCCAACAAAAAAAACGACATGTTGAATGAAGGTCTTCAGTTAGCCATGGCTTTTGGTAAGAACTGGCAAGTCTCGACACAGGAACGCTTCGCTAAAAAATACCCGACTCTCTCGGCCGCGGAACTGGACGAATATAACCAGCTTTTCTTATCAGCGCTTAAATACGCTCATGACACAGCTTTTGTTTTGGCGACCAACTTTAAAGCGCATAACAATATCGAAAAGTTTAAGGAAATATATTGCGCAAAGTACAACTGGGTGTCAGAAGAAAACCTAAAGCCTTTATATAAACAAGGGCTGTATTATGTCGAGCGACAATTGGCGGCAGAATAAAAACGCCTGTTTTTTATTCTGACCTCAACTTTCATTCTTCCACCGTATCTTATTTTTCTTTGCTCTTATGAACAACGCAATATCATTGTTTACCCAGTTCTTTATCTTAGGTTGCACTAGTTTTGGTGGGCCAGCCGCTCACTTAGGCTATTTTCGTAAAACCTTCGTTGAAGACAAAAAGTGGATTTCCGAATCTTCATATAGCCAGCTAATCGCTTTAAGCCAGTTTCTACCTGGCCCCGGATCTAGTCAGGTAGGATTCGCTATTGGCCTTCATCGTATGGGCTTACTTGGAGGAGTCTTGGCTTTTGTGGGGTTTACCTTGCCTTCTTTCCTTATCATGCTGCTAGTAGCCGTGGGTTTAACGAACTTTGGTTCCAACGCTATTCTAGATTCTCTTATTCACGTATTTAAGTTACTCGCCGTTGCGGTAGTGGCTGACGCAGTATTATCGATGGGGAAGTCCTTTTGCCAAACTAAAACAACGCAACTCTTGGCTTTCGTTACATGCCTCATCATATGGCTTTTCCCCGTTCCGTTTGTTCAAATACTCTGTATCTCGGCTGCTGCAATGTTTGGTTTATTTTCTCTACGTAGCAAGTCTGTAGAGAAAGCTGGCCGTATTGGTTTGTCATTTTCATTCAGTACATTATTTTTTATTGTGCTCTTCGTTGTGTGCCTCTCCGGTGTTTTAGATGGCTTTGCCTTGTTTTCCGAAACCTTCCTCGCTGGCAGTTTAGTCTTTGGTGGTGGCCATGTGGTGCTGCCTTTACTACAAGATTATTTCGCCCAATCCATAGGACATGAAAGTTTTATCACCGGTTATGCGGTCGCCCAAGCGTTGCCAGGGCCCTTGTTCACTTTCGCCACGTACTTAGGGGCGATGAGTCACGAGAGCCCGCTAATAGGCGCATTTATCGCTACATTGGGGATTTTCTTGCCGGGGTTCTTACTTGTCTTAGCGTTTAACCAACACTGGAAAGTTTTGGCCGAGCATCCAAGAGTGTCGGGTGCCATTGTGGGTGTTAATGCAAGCGTGGTGGGTTTATTAGCAGCAACGCTCTATAGCCCTGTATTTATTACTTCTGTAAAAGAGCCTATAGATATGGCCGTTGTCGCAAGTATTTTTGTTTTACTGCGTTCCTTCAAACTGTCAATTATTCGGATCATTCTATTGGTTCTTGTTTATGGTTTGTTACGTGCTTGGTTTTCATAAAGTAGTGTAATAAGCAAAGCCACTAAACAATCGTTACTTCCACTGCCAGGGTTCTTCTTCAATGTATTTCTAGTCAAAGGTTGCACTATCTATTAATATATATATGTGCAACTTGAGGATGATTATATGGCCAACCCAAATGTTACGTTACGAGTTTCTGGCAGCTTACGCAGCCACTTAGAAGAATGTACCGGCTTAAACGGAGAATATGAGACTCCCAGTGAGTATTTACGAGATCTTATTCGTAGAGATATGGAGCGGAAAGATTCGGCTAAGTGGGAACGTGTTAGGTCTTCTTTAAATGAAGGCTTGAGATTTGAAGAAAGCGAATTTAAACCAATAAAACGAGATGAATTTAAAAATAGAGCTTTGAAAAGAAATGGCCTAAAAAATGACGATTGAAGCTAAATACTCCCCTTTAGCCATGGCTCAGCTAGATAGTATTTGGGATTATGGTTTTCAACGATTTGGAGAAAACCAAGCTGACAAGTATATTGATGGGCTTTTTGACGCTATAGATGAAATTTCAAACACCGGTAAACACAATGGTTTAAGACCCCGAGTTTTTCCTCTTGATATGATCTCAGACATCACAACTGAAAGTATTCATTTTACTCGTTATGAGAATGAGGTGATTTACCTGAAGGAGCTTAAAAGTGGTGGGGTAGGTGTCATAAGTATACTTGGTGTAAGAATGGATACGCCGAATAGGCTCAAGGAGATATTGGCTAACCCGTTATCGGTAATTTAATAAAGCTGCGTGCTCAAAGTCAAAAATCTGCGACAGCCTTAAATCAGGACAATGAGGCCATATTGATAATGGCCTATTAGGTGTGCCTGTGGCACTTTAACGACCAAGCCGACCATGTCTGTTAAAAACAGGCTACGACTGAAAACTTCATATCCCTAGCCGGGCATCGTTTACTTGTACTTGGCTTTCCTCGCGATGTTATTCGCTGCACTTTGATAAGGCGAAAACTCGTCGACATGGGCTTTATTCTCTTTAAATTTTCCATGCTTGGCGACAGCTCGGTCCGGGTAGACTCTTCGGTGAGCCGGGTATTCCATGCTGAGTCGAGAGTATTGGGATTGTGCTTGTTTAGATAACATCCATTCTAGAAAATCTTGCGCGAGTTCTTTATTGTCGGAATCGGCTACGACGCCTGCGCCGGTGATATCGATATGCACACCGCCGTCTTTCTGTTCAGGCCAGAAGAGTTTTATTTTTGAATTCGGGTGAGTCAAAAGGTGGCGAGGCAAGTAATAGGAGTAGGCGATTGTTAGCTCACAAGCTCCTGTTTCCAGTGCAGTGAATAATTCTAAGTCGTCCGACATAGGTGAATGGACGAGATTGCTTACCCAGCCTTTCATTACCGTCTTCATTTTTGCTTCGCCATAACGGTGGCTTAGGTCTGCTAGCAGTGATTGGGAATACTCAGTTCTTGATGAGCGTAAACACAGCTTGCCTTTCCATTTACTATCGGCGAGAGCGGCGTAGGTGTTGGCATAAGTCTGCAGTTCAGATTCGCTAAGCTTTTCAGGGTGATAAGCAATCGCCTGGGCGCGTTTCGCTATTGCAAACCAGTCATCATCTTTTGAACGAAGGTGTTCAGGCAGTGTTTTTTTCAGGATACGAGAAGAGATACTGGCAAGCACGCCTTTTGGAGAGGCCAGTGACAGATTGAGTGCGCCTGTCGTTAGGAAGATATCCGCCGGGCTTTCCTCTCCTTCAGCTTCGAGCTTTCGGATGAGTGCTTCACTGCTGTTAATGGTGTAGCTGACCGAAACACCTGTTTCAGAAGCGTAGCGATTGAACATCGGTGTTAGATAACTCGCATTACGCGATGAGTACACCATAAGCTCTTCGGCTTGAGCGGGGGTGAAGCAGAAAGGAAGGCTAATACTTATCACCAGCAGTTTAAGTGGTCGAAAAAGTCTCATGTTTATGTCCGTTCGGGTGCGATGGTATTGAATAAGGCTTGCTTATGATGGGGATGCCCAGCGACGAATTAGGTTGTGATAAAGGCCGCTTAAGGTCGTGACTTGATTATGGTCAGAGCCAAGTTCCGCGCTTAGGTTTTGAATGCTTTGGTCGAGTTCATAAAGCGTTTGTCTTTGGCTATCTTCACGCACCATGCTTTGCGTCCAGAAGAACGATGCTAGGCGTTGCCCTCTTGTGACGGGGCTAACCTGATGCAAACTGGTGGAAGGGTAGAGCACCATATCCCCCGCGTCTAATTTGACACTTTGTATGCCGTACTGAGTATGAATTTGGAGCTCGCCACCTTCATATTCTTCTGGCGAATTCAGAAATAAAGTGGATGAAACATCGGTGCGCATTGTTTGAGCGGTGCCCGGTATTTGCATCAGGGAACCATCGATATGATTGCCGTAGGTTTCGCCTTCTCCGTAGCAATTAAATTTTGGCGGGAAGATTTTGTCAGGCAGTGCCGCAGAGATAAAAACAGGATGTTGAGATATCTTGCGCAGAATTTCACGGCCCAGTTGTTGAGCGGTGTCGCCCAGGTCATCGAGTTGACGATTGTGTTTGACGTGAATAGCGATGCCACCGGCGGTTTGGCTGCCATCACGCCACGAGGATTTATCCAGGGCACTTCGGAATTGCTTCACTTCTTCGCTTGATAACACTTTGGGTATGACGATTAGCATAAAGGAGTCCCCAGCTTTCTAAGGTTTGCATGACGAATTTCTTGGATTGTACGACAGCCCGTCATCGCCATGGTGTATTCAAGCTCCTCTTTGAGTAGCTTGATCAGGTGAGCGACACCTAAGGCACCGGCAATGCTTAAGGCATAGACTTGCAAACGTCCAATCAGAACGGCATCAGCGCCTAGGGCAATGGCTTTGAATATATCGGCACCACTACGAATGCCACTGTCAAAAAGAATCGGGTATTCATCGCCCAAGGCTTGGCGAATGTCGGGTAGTACCGTCAAGCTTGCGGGTACGCCATCCAGGGCTCTGCCGCCATGGTTTGACACGACGATCCCTGCGATGCCTAGATCTTTTAGGTAAGTAGCATCTTCAGTGCTCATAATGCCTTTTGCCCATACCGGGACATGGCTGATCGCAATGATTTTCTTAAGCAGCTCGAGTGAAACAGCCTTTTGAACATGCTGCTGGAAAATGCCGGCTGCTCCAGCGCTTTGAACGCCGTTATTTGGGTAGTCACTTAGGTTGACTGGCTGTAATTCTTTCGGCATTTGAAAGCCGGATCGTAGTGTTTGGTGGCTGGGTGCTTGTAGTGGTGTGTCCAGTGTTAGCATAATGGCCTGATAACCGCTTAGTAATGCTCGTTGAAGCAAGTGTAGCGTTGCCTCTTCACTGTCTTGTGCATAGAGTTGAAACCAGCGAATTGCGCCTGGCTCACTTGGGGCGGTTTCCTCTAGTTTAACGCTGGCTAAGGTGCTAGAGATTAAGCCAATACCCATGGCATCGGCGGCATGCGCAGTGGCTAGCTCGCCATCCGGGTGTACGAGTTTTTGATAGGCGACTGGTGCGAGCATAAAAGGCACGCTCAAGTCTGCTTCAGCAAATTTGATATCTGTCTTACTAGTACTCATGTCTTGCAGCAGACGAGGCTGCAATGCAAGTTGTTCGAAGGCGCTGCGATTGCGGCGAAGACTTAGGTCTTTCCCACTACCGTTGGCAATATAGTTGAATCGGTCTTTGGCAATAAAGCGTTCAGCCAAGCTCTCGTAGTCCTGAGCGCAACAGACCTCCGCGGGAATATGATCCAAGGGGGCGAGTATCGTTGTTTCCTGCATCGCTATATATTCTCTTGATGATAAAAAGGGGAAAAGTGGGTGGCAGTTCCACCCACTTTTTAGTGCAAGAGGCTATAGACTAAAGTCAAGCGTCACGCGTGCGTTGCGACGGTCGCCGATGTAATTAAAGGCGCCGGATCGGTAAGCGGCCAAGTAATAATCGGTATCGAAGATGTTGCCGACATTAAGACGCAGGCTTAGGTCCTGGCTATGCTTGTAAGTCGCGAAGGCATCAAAGACTGTGTAACCTGGAATACCTCTTTCTTCATTCGCTGCGGTATCAGGTTGGCCGACAAAACGCTCGTCTTCATAAGTGGCTGTACCACCTATCGCCCATTGTGGCGTAGCCTGATATTTCACATGTAGCGAAGCAGAGGTATCTGCAAAGTTTGCTAGGGTTTTTCCTTCATCCTCTTCGTTAATGGATTCCAATACTTCGGCATCCATCACAGCAATACCTGCAGACATACTGATTTTGTCAGTGATATTCCCCGTTAAGCCAAGTTCGATACCTTCTACTCGGTTCTTGCCTGTGTTCAGTGAGCCCAGCGTGCTATAGCTATCGCCAGAGGGGCTCTCCATCACATCATTTTTTGTGATGCGGAATAGCGCGGCTGTCGCAAGTAACTTGCCATCGTTTAATTGCCACTTCGTTCCAACCTCAATGCTTTGTGTTTTCTCCGGGTCACCTAATTGAGGGTCGCTGGCATCGACACAGATACCACCATAGCCACAGCTAGTGCCTACATCCGACTCACCACCATTCAAGTTGGTTGCAGTCGAGAAGCTGGCATAGACGTTTGCATTGTCCATAAACCGATAGCTGGCACCGATATGGCCGTTCCAATAGCCACCGTCGTCAGCAAATTCAGTCCACTCACTTTCTAAGGGCCCGCTTCGGCCATCCGGGTCATAGTTTGCGAAGGTGCTGTAGTCGTAATAGTCGTAACGAACGCCACCAAAGGCTGTCCAATTATCACTTAACTCGACGGTATCCATGAAATAGAGCGCAAGGGTTTCAACATTCCAATCTGAGTCTTTATCACCTTGGGCAATATCTCGTTGAATCAATGTATTGAGGTCTGTCGCGGTATTACCATTTTCGTCTGACCAACAATAGCCTTCCCCAACACCACGTCGACCTGAAGTGAAGCAGTTTGAGGCTCCTTCAGAAGTGTAGCTATAGACGCCGTTGATAACCGTTTGGTCGGTATATTCGACACCAATCACGATGTCATGAACTGTCTCGCCGAGTTCTTTTGTAGTCAGAAAATTAAATTGATTGGCAAAATAATCAACGTCTTGCCAGCCTTGATGAGTACTTAACGAAGCAGTTTCAAAGCCATTGGTATCATTCGTAGCATCATCAAGTGTTGGGTAAGCTGTTGTACCTCGGGCTCCTGTCGCAACATAACCATTCTCGGTAATACCGTAGCGAGTCAGATTCACAATGCTCGAAGTTGGGCTAAATTCATAACCAACACGCAGCGTTGCAGTACTGGTTTCAGATTTCAGAAAGTCCTCATCTTGCACATAAGAAGGGATATCTTTAACAGGTTTGCCGGTATCACCATCTATGTAGGTACCTAAGTCCGGGCTATCTTCGCCTCGGAAATGATAGACATCCGCAACGATTTCTAGCTGATCTGTTACCTGGTGAGATA
>NZ_LWGA01000643.1:0-4457 GCF_001635235.1 Oleiphilus sp. HI0117
TTAGTCATCACCATGTTGCTGCAAAGCTAAAGCCAAAGCCAAAGCCAGAGCCAGAGCCAGAGCCAAAGCCAGAAAATCGATCAGAGAATGAACACTTTAGCTGTCCATCTGAAACCGTTTTGCAAGCGCAAAGCCTGGGTTTAGAAGGTGAATCGATACTTGCCTATAAACAGGAGCTGTTTAAGCTTATTGAGGCACAGAAATTTTATCCGAAGCGCCTCAAAAGAATGCGTAGAGAGGGTGAGGTGACGATTGAATTCACGCTCTTGGCAAATGGCGATTTAAAAGTCATTAAAGTCATCGACTCGCGTGGACATAAACTCTTCAAACAAGCTTCACTGGCATCGCTAAAGAAGGTCGACACTTTCCCACCTTTTCCAAAAGAGTCTACCCGTGCAGAGTGGACCTTTACGGTCGCACTAAACTACAGCCTTCGAATGTAGCGTAGAAGGAGGCTGCCCAAAACGCTTCTGCTTAACCGCTTTCATTGTAGGGTTTAAAAATCTTACAAAATAGCTGTCTTTGAACTACACTCAATAGGGTTTATTTAGCGGCCTTATCAG
Source organism: Oleiphilus sp. HI0117 (assembly GCF_001635235.1). Lineage (NCBI taxonomy): Bacteria > Pseudomonadati > Pseudomonadota > Gammaproteobacteria > Oceanospirillales > Oleiphilaceae > Oleiphilus > Oleiphilus sp. HI0117. The sequence goes on from NZ_LWGA01000643.1 coordinate 564, forward strand.
GGACAGGGGGCTGAACAGAATTCTGTTGAATAGTCGCCTCTGGTTTACGCTCGGTGCGATGTAGTTTGAGATGTACAGGGTAGGTATGGCTTCAAATCTTTTCTCATTTGATTCAATTGCTTTACGGCTGCTAAAGCGCATTTTTCTTATCTATTTCAGCATTACGCTTATCATGACGTTTGCTCATGCTTATTCGGAATACCATCATACAAAAGATGTGGTGAAATCTGAGTTGAAGGAAATCGAAGGAACCTTTACACCCGCGCTCCGCACTGCACTTTGGGCGGTCAATGAGAAACAACTTTCTTCTATTGCTAACGGAATTCTTCAGTTGCCCTTCGTGACGGGTTTGAAAATTGAGAACGGAAAAGGAGAGTCCCTTATTCCTGGAAGTCTAAATGTAGGGGAGGTTGATGCAGGCAGCTTTGAATATAGCTTCGACATTCTGCAAAGCACCCTGAACGATCAGTACGTTTATTTGGCAAAAGTAACCTTTTTGTCTGATAGTCAGGTGGTATTTGATCGTGTGAAATTCGGCTTCTTAATTATTGCAATTAATGCTTTGATGAAAAGTATTATTCTTTGGTGCCTGTTTTTATGGGTCTTTAAAGTAATGCTCTATAAACCTATGCAAAAGTTTGTAGGTGAATTGCATAGTATGGATTTTGATAGTCTTGATAAACGTCGTCTTAACCTTGGCCTGGAACATGATGATGAGCTACAGTCTCTAGAGAATAGCTATAACCAGATGCTCGAAACCTTACAGCAACAGAAGCAGGAATTTGTTGATGCGCAGCAAAGCTACCATCGAGAGTTAGAGCGGAAAGTTCATGAGAGAACTCACGAACTGGAGTTGGCGAATCAGCAGCTAAGTTTTTATGCGAGTACCGACCCGCTTACCTCAATCTATAATCGTCGAAAGTTCTTTGTTCTGGCTGAAAAATATCGGGCTTTAGCCTTGCGCAATAAGCATCCCTTATCCCTTCTGGCTTTGGATTTGGACCACTTTAAGCATATCAATGACGAATACGGGCATGCGGCTGGTGACGAGGTCTTGGTTAAGTTTACTTTGCTTGTTGGCCAGTTATTGCGTGAAAGCGATATCTTCGCTCGCTTTGGAGGAGAAGAGTTTGCGATCTTGTTAGAGAATACCTCCTCTGAAGATGCTGTGACGGTTGCGCAAAACATAATTGATGTGGTTGAAGGTCAATTATTTGAGTTTGAAGGTCATAATATTAAAGTGACTGTATCGGTTGGAATTGCAGAAATGATGATGGCGGATGAAGGCATTGGAGCATTAATCGCGAGAGCGGATAAAGCGCTATACCACGCCAAGGAAAACGGACGTAACCAGCATTTTATCTACGATAGTGGACAGGCGGAATTATAGTTATTGCGATGGATAAAGAGCTTCTGCATGTACAAATAATTAGTGCACTAAAATCGCGTTATGATATTGCGTACTCTGCTGCTAAACAAGCTTATGAAACGGCAACGCACGAAGAGAATGTTGCCGAGAACAAATATGATACGCTTGGGCTGGAAGCTTCTTATTTGGCCGAAGGGCAGGCTCGCCGGATGGCTGAAGCAGAAAACGCACTTAAAACATTTGAACGCTTAAAGCCAAAGAACTTTGGTGAAGACGATGCAATTCAATTTGGTACCTTAATTGGACTGAGAGAGCTCGGCACTGGTCGCGACGAGGCTGCTAGTGAAGTGTTTCTTTCGCCTGTTGCAGGGGGCCTTATAGTCGATTTTAATGGCCGCCAGGTGTTGCTTTTGAGTAAGCTCGCGCCGCTGGGAAAGGCTTTGTTTGGCGCCTATCTCGAGGACGAAGTAGAGCTTGGTGATAAGCGCTATCTAGTCGAAAGTATTAGCTAGTTTAGTGCCCGGGAACGACCATATCTTCGATGGCAGGCACGTTCGCGGTAACAGAGCCATTGTATCGTGCGTAAATATCCGTCATGGTGCCGTCACGGTGAAAGGTTAGCAAGACCTGGTTAAAGGCATCGACATACTCTTTAGAAACTGTTTCTTTGACAAAAATCACATAATATAAGTTCTTAATATCTGGCCCTGCATAACGCACATTCTGCAGCTTGAACTCTTTGATCGTATCAAAGCCGACGACATCCGGTACATAGACCACCCCACGTTTACCAAAGCGATCAGCTTCGAGCATTTTAAACACATGCTCAAAGTCGTTCTCTATGACAACACGAGCCCCAGGGATTTTCTTTGCGAATTTCTCGACCTTTTTCGACATGTTGGTCGGGCCATAGGTGGCGATGGTTAAACCGCTTAACTGCTGACGCGAGCTGTAGTCTAAAGGGTTATCTTTTTTAACAAACAGACCATAGTTCACTACATGAACGGGCAAGCTGTAGTGCCATTTCTTGGCTCGCTCTGTGTTATAGCTCATATTGAATGCAGCGTCCGCACGATGCGCTTCTAGTTCAACAAACATTCGGGGCAAGGGGTTAAATTGAAAGGTGGTGTCTCGCATTAGCTTCTTATTAACCGCCTTAACCAGAGCGGCCACCGGGCCATCAATTTCTTGTGTGGTTTCGTTGATGTAAGCGACAGGAGGATAACTATTAAATGAGACAGGCTTGCCTTTCTCTTGATGAGCCTGAGATAAGGCGCTAAAGCCAAGCATCATACTGACTACGATGAGTGCCGAAGCGATTGAGTGTCTATTTCGGCTAATTTTTATCATTTCCAGTCTTCCGATAACGTGGCTTATGAACGGCGCCATGACTTCTTATGGGGGCTATAAGGCATTAGTTTAGACCATGGTGCTTGGATTGCACCCATCAAGCCTAAATTCAAGGATGACTATTGTTATTGGGATTAAGCCGGCTTCGTTGCCTTTGCTTAAACCTTGTTCCAAGAGAAAAACTTAGCCTAAAAGTATTAAAAAGACGAAAAAACTGTGATGCGTGTCATGTTTTGAGGTCGGTACGCCGGGGGCTAAGCCCTTCGGGTGATCAAACTAAGCCCGGCTAAGCCCTATTATTTGAATCATCAAGACGAACGGCGTTAAGCAAAAAACTTCAGGCCTTTTTGCTTAGCTCCTTTCTAAACTTGTGTTGTGATAACTTTTTCCGATTAGGGCCTCCCTACAAGCCCTATTAGTGAACGCGGCGATTAGGTAGTTCGGCACCTTTCGCCGCTTTTTTTTGTCTGAAATTTAAGCTCAATCAAAAACACCTGACATCGCAGAGCGATTTATTCCGCAGTACTCTCTTGTAAAACGGTGCTAACTGCTTGCTTCTCTAATCAAGTCGTCGATGCTTTTCATATTACTACTATCGCAATAGCTGATACCAAAATTAGCAGAAAAGCTTACATTGCTTTCCTTAAGTTCATAGCTACGGCTTTTAATGAGTTGACTCAGTCGCTCAGCGACTTGCTTGGCATCTTGTGCGTTGCTCTCTGGCAAGATGATGACAAATTCATCGCCACCTATACGGGCAATGATGTCAGCATCTCTAATATCATTTTTTACTAGCTGGGCGATAAACTCCAGGCTGCGGTTGCCTGCATCTAGTCCCTGTTCGGTATTAATCTGGCTAAAGTGGTTGATATCAAAATGGATCAAGCTAATAGGGTGGCCATAGCGGTCGGCTTGCGAGAGTAGTTGCGATGCGTATTGTTGAACGAAGCGAAGATTTGCAATACCGGTTAAATTGTCAGTGAGCACGAACTTTTGCTGCTCGTTATAGGCATTTAGCATCTCATCAGAAAAGAACTTTACGGCGCTAACAACAATAAGAAAAACAATTAGCGCGTTTCCGATAAAAACTCCTTGTGCGATGGAGGGCGGAATGGGGGCCATGTAAGTTTCGACTCGTAGTGTATGGGCCGCGCAAAAGCACAAGCAACCATAAA
>NZ_LWGA01000644.1:0-9596 GCF_001635235.1 Oleiphilus sp. HI0117
CATGCTGCTCGGCTGCTCAAACGCAGCATGCAGTTCCTTCAGGGCGCAGGGTTAAACTGTCACCGTTTCTATCTTCAAAGGTATACATTTCTTTTTCAACGATATCGGTAACTTCTCCGATAGAGCGTTTAAATAGTTCTGTCTGCTCGACAATAGGCATGCGAATTTCTTGATAGCCATAACTTTGGAGCACACCTTTTATATGCCCTTCCAAGTACTGCCAAACTGCAGATTGCCCGGGTAACAAATCATTCATTCCACGGATAGCTTGTATTTTTGCCAAGGTTTAATCCTTATTATCTAGAACTTCTCTCGAGCTCACTTAGCAAGCAAGAGGAAAAATTACAGTGTTAAATTCTATGCTTTTGCAATCACCTGAGACTCCTGGGCCTCTTTGGCTGCGACCTTGGACCTGATGTTTCGCTCTAAATCATCAACAAGTGTTGTGTTAGCTAATTTATGGTCCGGCTTTCCATCAAGGTAAAGTAAATTATTCGGCGATCCACCGGTCAGACCAACGTCTACTTCTTTAGCTTCACCCGGACCATTTACAACACAGCCAATTATCGCAACATCCAATGGCGTCGTGACGTCTTCTAAGCGCTCTTCCAATTCATTCATTGTCTGAACAACATCAAAGTTTTGTCGAGAGCAGCTTGGGCAGGCAATAAAATTAATACCCTTTGAGCGAATCTTTAAACTTTTAAGAATATCAAAACCAACTTTGATTTCTTCAATAGGGTCGGCAGCAAGCGACACTCGAATCGTATCGCCAATGCCATCCATTAATAACATCCCCAAACCCACGGCAGACTTAACCGCACCTGATCGAAAACCCCCGGCTTCGGTAATACCCAAATGCAAAGGCTGTTCAATTTGATCAGCAATCATTCGATACGCAGCAACTGTCATAAAAACATCTGAAGCTTTAAGGCTGACCTTAAAGTTATCGAAATCATGAGCCCGCAGGATATTAACATGACGCATTGCCGACTCCACCAAGGCTTCAGGGGTTGGCTCGCCATACTTCTTTTGCAAATCTTTTTCTAATGAGCCCGCATTAACTCCGATACGAATCGGGATATTTTTCTCTTTAGCACAGTCAATTACTGCTTTAATACGGTCCTCTTTACCTATATTACCAGGGTTAATACGCAGACAATCCACGCCGTATTCGGCTACTTTTAGGGCTATCTTGTAGTCAAAGTGAATGTCAGCAACAAGTGGAATAGAGGTCTTCTTCTTTATTTCTTTGAATGCTTCTGCCGCTTCCATACTAGGAACTGAAACACGCACGATATCAGCACCTGCGTCCTGCAATGCCTTTATTTGCGCTACCGTCGCTTCAACATCACAGGTTTCAGTATTGGTCATACTCTGCACAGCAACAGGTGCATCGCCACCGACAGCTACATCCCCAACCCATATCTTCTTGGATTTTCTGCGTTTTATAGGCGATTCAAACTTCATTCATTTAATCCTTTGACCGTTGAAGGCCACTCATAACAATTCATTAGCATTATGGACTTAAGGTCAATTGAACTCTGCCATTCTTGGCAGTGTGAGGTTTCAAATCAACCGTCTTCCCTTCAAACTCAACCTGAACCTGTTTGGCATCGCCCAGCACCATTGTAAAAGGAGCTGGCCCTGTATAATTAACTTTATTGCCAGCACGTTTTAAAGCAGCAAATACAGTTTTACCTTCTGCATTAGTAAATTTGAACCAGCAATCACCACTAAACTCCGCAGTAAAGTTTGCATTAAAAAACTGTTTTTCCTCAACAACTGGAGAATTACCGCCCTCAGGGCTCAGCTCCACTATGTTTGACGCGTCTTGGGGCAAAGCCGTGGAAGTGTTTATCTCAGTTTTTTCTGGCACAGCCTTTATCACTATCTTTTCGTTTGCCAGAGTCTGTGCAGCATTTTTAGCAGCTGGTAGCTCAGATTTTGGGTCATCCAGTATAATCTTTTGGCCTTCTGTTTCAGTACTCGGTGATAAGCTGCTTGGAGAGCTTGTCGTACTTTCAGGTAAGGGGCTTCCCTCTTGTAGAGGCTTATCTTCTACCAATAAATATCCTAAAACATAGACACTCAAACCAGCGACTAAGGCCAATGCAAACAGCACACTGACCAATTTCTTACGGAATTTCGCTTTCTCGGCTTTTTTAGCATTTAAGGCTACATTCTCGATTTCATTCTTGCGAGTACGTAACTGAACCTCAAGCAGCTCAACCATTCGCTCTTCATGCAAGTTAACCAAACGACAATAAGAGCGAAAATAACCTTTTAAGAAAACATCGCTACTGAAGTCGTCATAATCTTCATTCTCCATTGACTGCACAACACTTGCCCTTAGGTGAAGATCATGTGCAACATGGTCGATAGAAAATTTTAACTCTTCTCGTGCAGTCCGGAGAATTAAGCCTGGGCTTGACGAAATATCAGCTGTTTCCTTACTCATCGACTAGCACCATTTAGCGTTATTTTTTTTCCAAGTAAACTCTTGGCAAGCTGGTTTTCTTCAGTATCGGGATACATTTGCTCGAGTAAGCCTGCCAAAGTAATCACTTGCTGAGAACTATCATAATAATTGGCAATCCTGATTCCCAGCCATAAACTCTGAGCTGAGTGTTGCATACCGCGCTCACGAATCAACCGTACGAGGCGATTATAATAATGCTGAGCTCTTTCAAAATCGTTGGACTGGATCAGCAGCTCCGTTACACCAGATAGCGCACGACCATTACTACGATCCAAGCGCAAAGTACTGGTATAAGCTTCAATTGCTTCAGCACTATTACCTAGTTTAAGTTGGCATAAAGCGATATTAGAGAATATTTGTGAACGGCCTTCATAACGCGTATCTTCAGATGCTAGTTTAAACTGTTCAAGCGCCGCCTCAATTCTGTCAACTGAATACAAAAACGCGCCGTAATAACTTCTTCCACGCGTATAGCTTGGGTCGGTTTCCAAACTCTGTTTAAAGTAATTCTCAGCAGCAACTGTCTCCCCTTCCTGGTGGTAAACCAAGCCCATAGCTGCGTTAGCTGGGGCATCCAGTGGTGATATCTCCAACGCTCTGTTCAGGTGCTTTCGAGCTCGATGCAGGTCATCCCGCTTAATGTACTCAAGACCAAGCGTCACATAACGCCCTACTGCGACAACCGGATCGGCCTTATCAGTTAGCGAACTATTGGTCGTCGTCACACAAGCTTGCAAGAGAAGGCAGAAGACTATCAGCCAGCCCTTCAATAAGAATCTGTATTGTTTATTCAAAAACAGCATGCGAATTTAATCTGCCTTTTTCTATTTTTTATACGAGCCGCTTTCATTGCGGTCTCTTTTTCTATAAAAATTAACCAAACCAATATATTTTATAGCTGTTTTGCAGCAATTGTATTTGCTGCATCCGCGTAGCGCGCACTGCGTCTCGTTCGATCTTCAACCTGACCGACAAGCTGCCCACAAGCCGCATCAATATCATCACCACGCGTTGTTCTAACGGTCGTGATATAACCACCCGCAATCAACCAATCCTGAAAACATCGGACCTCGTTGTTTGAGGGCTTTTTATACCCTGAGCCTGGGAAAGGATTAAAAGGTATAAGGTTGATCTTACAGGGAATTCCACGCAAAATCTCGATCAATTGATCTGCATGAATCTTTCGATCATTCACTCCTGCAATTAGGGTATATTCGATGGTCGCTTTTCGTTTATCCGAAAGCTGATCCAGATAGCTTTTTAGCGATGAAAGCAGCATCTTAATCGGATACTTCTTGTTCACCGGCACCAGTTCGTTTCTAAGCTCATCGTTTGGTGCATGCAAGGATATTGCAATCGAGGCATCGGTAAATTCGCCCATTCGATCCATTGCTGGCACCACACCAGCAGTACTGATTGTCAGACGCTTCTTGGAAATGCTGTAAGCGAAATCATCCATCATGATGTCTACAGCATCCATGACATTGTCAAAATTTAACAGCGGCTCGCCCATACCCATAAACACAACATTTGTTACGGGACGATCTTTTACCCGGTCGAGTTCTTCAAAGGAGGCAATAGCATTCCAAATCTGACCTACAATCTCTTCTGTAGACAAGTTACGATTAAAACCCTGCTTACCAGTAGAACAAAAACTACAATCCAGAGCGCAACCGATTTGAGAAGAAATACACAAGGTTCCACGGTCACCTTCAGGAATAAGCACCGTCTCGATACTACTACCGCCAGGCATCTGCATCACCCACTTACGAGTTCCATCTGACGAGATATCCTGATAGATAATATCTGGCCCTTCAATCGTTGCGATCTTTGAAAGTTTTTCACGCAGCGCTTTGCTGATATTGGTCATTTCGTCGAAGTTATGCACACCATATTGATGAATCCATTGCATGATTTGTTTGGCACGAAACGGTTTCTCACCGATCCCCTCCAGGAAATCCAGCATTTTTTGCCGTGGAAGACCCAACAAATTAACTTTTTTGGTTTCTGGTGTTACATCTGCGCTCATAAATTCTCTCGCGTAAAAATACTGCCGAACTGCATGTTTATTCACCCAATCATTCAAATTATTGAGCGAAGTCTACTCGTTATTAATCCGGCTATAATAACGACAAAAAGCAGGATCCTTTCTCTGAGCGTCTATTTGAGGCGCTACAGGGAATGGTATCCTGCTTGCTTTAGGCTAATGTAGCCTTAGCCGCGTGGGCAAATCTCTGCATCTGCGAAGAAGTAAGATACTTCACGAGCTGCTGATTCAGTTGAATCAGAACCGTGTACTGCGTTCGCATCGATAGACTCTGCGAAGTCTGCACGGATTGTACCTTCTGCTGCTTCTTTAGGGTTTGTTGCACCCATTAGGTCACGGTGAGCAAGAACTGCGTTTTCACCTTCTAGAACCTGAACAACAACCGGTCCAGACGTCATGAATGAAACCAAGTCACCATAGAAAGGACGTTCTTTGTGCTCAGCGTAGAAACCGCCAGCTTTTTCATCATCCATGTGGATCATTTTTGAAGCAACAATCTTTAGTCCAGCTTTTTCAAAACGGCTGTAGATTTTACCAATTACATTTTTTGCTACTGCATCAGGTTTGATGATTGAAAGAGTGCGTTCTACCGCCATGAGCTTATCTCCAAAGTAAGTTTAAAAGTTAAAAAATTGTGGCGGGATTATACAGGGCAAAGCAGAAAAAAGACACTCACCAATAACGCCATTAAAAAATATTAAAACAAAGAACTCTAGCAGCCTTTTAGCCCAATAAACTAGCGAACTCTAGCCCTTCATTCGCGTGACTGCCGAGCAGAGCATCTCAGCGGCCTTCAGCACTTCATCTTTAGTTGTGAAACGACCAAAGGAAAAACGCAAGGCGCTCAATGCCAATTCGTCAGACAAGCCCATAGCTGTCAACACATGCGATGGAGACATGCTAGCCGAGGTGCACGCGGAGCCTGACGAAATCGCTAACTGTGGCAGAGCAGAAAGCAAGACCTGCCCATCCAAGCCCTCAAATGACAGATTTAAAATACCTGAAATCGAATGCTCGAACTGACCGTTTACACGCACACAACCCAAGCCCGAAATACGTTCCATAAACAGGGATTTAAGATCAGAGATACTGACCTGTTCTTCCGTCATTGATGCCGCTGCAATCTCGAAGGCCTCTCCCATCGCAACGATCTGGTGCGTAGGTAAAGTACCAGAACGCATTCCTCGCTCATGGCCACCACCATGTATTTGCGCTGGAAGAGTGAAATCAGCTTTGCGCCGTACATATAAGGCACCAATACCTTTCGGACCATAGATTTTGTGAGCACACATTGAAATCATATCGGCACGTAATTCGTTCGTGTCTACTTTTAGTTTTCCTGCACTCTGCGCAGCATCGATATGAAAAAGAATCCCCTTCGATTCCGTAAGTCTGGAGATTTCATAGACATCATTAATCGCACCAGTTTCATTGTTCACATGCATCAAGGAGACCAAAACCGTATCAGGGCGAAGTGCCTGCGCTACATCATCAACTGAGATTCCCCCACTGACGCGAGGCTTCAACCAAGTCACCGAATAACCCTGCGACTCTAAGAACTTGACGCTATCAATAACTGCCTTGTGCTCAGTCATCGATGTAACAATATGCTTACCCTGCGACTTACGCGCCAACACCGCACCTTTAATTGCTAAGTTATTCGCTTCTGTCGCACCAGAGGTCCAGACAATCTCTCGCGTATCCGCGCATAATAAGCTGGCAACTTGCTTTCGCCCATGCTCGACAGCGGCTTCTGCTTGCCAACCATATATATGAGAACGGGAGGCTGGATTGGCAAAGACACCGTCCATCGTCAGAAACTTGGACATTTTTTCAGCCACACGCAAATCAACAGGAGTAGTCGCCGCATAATCGAGGTAAATAGGCTTATTCATAGATTAGGGTTCACAAAATAATACAGACTAAATTTTGCGCGTATTATATAGAGAGGAAGTTCTGATTACCATGAACGTAAATTGACCGACAAGCACAACTACTGCAATAGAAAAGAGCCCGCAGAATGCTATATATCTAATAAACTTGAGTTAATAAGTTCTGCCGCTTCATTCTGACGAATAGCAGTAACCTGAACCTCTCGTTTGTTCATAAGGTCTTGAAGACTTATAGAATTTAGAAAACTATGTATTTGCTGGCTAAGATCCATCCATAAATGATGAGTGAGGCACTGCTCGCCGTCCTGACAACCGCCTTTCTCAGCTTTTTCCTCCACACCCTCACGGCTTTTGGCGCCGCAACGAGTTGTATCAATTGACTCATCAACAGCATCAATAACGGCGGCAACTGAAATATCAGCAGCCTCAACATTTAGCTGATAACCGCCTCCCGGACCACGTATACTTCTAACCAGCTTACGTTGTCTAAGTTTCGAAAACAGCTGTTCCAAATAAGAAAGAGAGATACCCTGCCTAAGCGAGATATCTGCTAAGGCAACCGGGTTATGACAAGCATGCAGCGCAAGATCAAGCATTGCAGTGACTGCATATCTACCTTTTGTGGTTAGGCGCATTGCTTAATTCATGTCTCTTGAAGTGTTTATAGTCAGCATCGGAGCGATGCATTGCTGAAAAATTATCTATTACCTGAGTAATTTAATCAAGTATTCTCAAGCCTCTCCCCAATAATTGAGACATTAGCCCTTCACCAAATCGAACTATTACTTAATATCTTTAAAACAGCACATGTCATCTTCATCAATAGAAGGTACAGCCTCTTTGTTATAACCGTCATCAAGCTTACGTAAGGATTTGCACATTTCATTCATCCGTTCATCAACCATATGCATATGATCCAGCATACTTCTAATCGAACGCGCAACCGGGTCGGGCATCTCATCACTTAAGCCATAAGCATCAAAGCCAAAGTTCTCTTCCATTTTCTTACGCTTACTGTCATCCGGGGTAGCCGTTTCAGGAACTGATTTGAGAATAATTCGTCCCGGGATTCCAACTACGGTTGCTTCAGCCGGGACTTCTTTAGTAACAACTGCATTTGAACCAATCTTAGCATTTTGCCCTACATCAAAGGGCCCAAGTACCTTGGCACCCGCGCCAACCACCACACCATCCTGAAGCGTTGGGTGACGCTTACCTTTGTTCCAACTTGTGCCCCCCAAGGTAACCCCCTGGTAAAGGGTAACATCATCTCCAATTACTGCGGTTTCGCCAATCACTACACCCATGCCATGATCGATAAAAAAGCGCTTACCTATTTGTGCCCCCGGGTGGATTTCTATTCCCGTGAGCCAGCGACTAAAAGTTGAAAGGGAGCGCCCAAGCCAACGAAAATTTCTGAGCCAGAGCTTATGGGCTAGTCGATGTAGCAGCAAGGCATGTAAACCAGGATAATTCGTTAACACCTCAAAGGTGTTTCTTGCTGCAGGATCACGATCAAATACACTCTGAATATCGTCTTTCAAGCCTTCAAACATAAAATTTCCTATCTAGCCCCAAAAATATGGAGCTTCTATTTTTTTCGACCAAACTTGAGCGTTGCCGTCAATATGCCGCGTAATATATTAACTTCCATCTTATCTAGGTGAACTCGCTGATATAAGCGCCGCAACCTTGTCATCAACTGACGAGGATTATCCGGGTCATGAAAGCCTACTTCTATTAGCGTTTTTTCTAGATGACTAAAATACCCTTCAACTTCGGACACAGTTGCTAGCGGCTCATCCCAAGATTCATCTTGAGAGGAAACACTGGCCAATGAATGGTGTTTGGGGGCAGTTACAGATTTATCAACGCTTTCGGTCAAACAATCTGGTCGATATAGCAAAGCCATTCGCAGCTCATAGCTAAGTAACTGAACCGCCATGGCTAAATTTAGTGAGGAAAAACTCTCTACTGCTGGAATATTTACATGATAATGACAGCGGTGCAGTTCCTCATTACTCAAGCCACTCGCCTCATTACCGAATATAAGCGACACCGAACTGCCACACTCATTAGAGTCGATGTTTTCATCTGCTAAAACCTTGTCAAGCACTAAGGAAGCACAGTCTCTAGGGTTCATAAGCGGCCAAGTCATTTTACGACTGCGGGCACTAGCACCAATCACTATCTGACTACCAGCCAAAGCCTCATCAAGCGAAGTGCAGACCATTGCTTTTGCCAGAATATCTTCAGCCCCTGAAGCTCGCCTAATCGCATCGTGAGTATTTAAGGGAGACAAATAAACAATTTCACCATGCTCATCTTTTTCATAGGCTTCTGATGGCGAGACCAAGACCAGGCGACTTAAGCCCATATTTTTCATTGCACGAGCAACTGCACCGACATTTCCCGGATGACTAGTTCTAACCAATACAACTGTCACCAGGTCACTCAGTTTTTCTTCACGACTAAGCGCTATATTATTTTGAGTCACTGGCAATATCCAAAAATATCATACTATCTAAAGAAGCTGGATTTACCAGACTCTTAAAGGAATCTATCAACGCTCTCCCCTCTTTTGCAGGCACCGACAAAGCCATGCGAACAGCAGAGCCTGCCATATGCGAAAGTAGGAAACCAACCTGTTGTAACTTTTCCCAATACTGTTCATCGTAGTATTGCTTAATACAATCAACAATTAGCTTCGTTACGCGGCGACTATCTTCGATATCCAAATCCTGTAAGGATTTGTCTGCCGAAACACTTACCCAGATATCCATCATGGCAGGCTCAGAAAGGTATTCTTGATAGTAGCTCTCAATAACCTCTTGCAACACAAAGCATGCCTCTTCTTTTGAGCGCGTCACCGGCAAGGCTTCAGACAAAGAGCTAAATGATTGATCAAAGGTATCCTGAGCTAGCGCTAAGGTAATCGCATTTTTACTAGGAAAGTACTGATATATAGAAGCTGGGGTAACACCAGCACGCTCCGAAATTTCGTGAATTTTAAGTTGGGCGCTGCCCTTTTCAGAAATTAAGGATTTTGCTGCATTCAGAATTGCGTCGACACGCTTTTTACTTCTTGCCTGAGTCGGCCTGCGACGACTGTCATTTGTTTTATCTTGCAAAGTTGTTCCATATAATTGCGAATAAATTATAAGGTGACCAGGCT
>NZ_LWGA01000645.1:0-11762 GCF_001635235.1 Oleiphilus sp. HI0117
TACGTTGAAGCAGGCCACCAGTTTATCGAATCCGTTAAAAATGGCCTGCTGTCACCTCAACAAACCCTCTATGATCTTGATTTGAGCGATAAGTTCGGCTTTCTTCCTCAATTGTTTGATGTCTTCGAAAGCTGGCGAAAACACAACGCCAGAATCAGCTACACGGATATGCTTTACGATACCGTGATCGCTATTCAGCAAAATCCCTCTTTAGAAAAGCTTGTTAGCAACAAGATGGATATTGTGCTGGTCGATGAATACCAGGACACCAACGACCTTCAGCACGCACTGTTAAGCTATATCGCAGGGGACCGCGCCAAAGTGACCGTCGTTGGCGACCCTGATCAGACGATATACGAGTTCCGCGGCGCAAAACCCGAATACATCATTAACGGCTTTTCCCAACAGTTTCCAGGGACGCAGAAGCTCAATTTGAGCTACTCATTCCGCTATGGGCATTGCGTTTCTTTATTAGCGAACCACCTGATTTCCCACAACTCAGGGCGACAAGCACTGCTTTGCAAATCACATGAGTCAAACCCCTCTACCCGGGTAGAAGTACACAAGTCTAAAGATGACCCCAAGACAGTGATTGATATCCTCTCAGGCACCCCTTCTCAGGATTTGTCTCAGTATGCAATTCTCACGCGAGTTTGGAGTCAGACGGTGGGCATTGAGCTCGCGTTGTTAGAAGCCGGCATCAATTACCATATGGATGGCTACCCCGGTGTATTCCACTCCAATGAAGCGCAAAGTATTTGCGCACTGTTGGAGTTGGCATGTGGACACTTTAAAACCATGTCTACTGAGCAACGGGCTTTGAAACTGGACCTTCTGTTTCATTTTCCACATGTGGGTTTACCCGACACACAGATCAAGGCCTTTTGTCATACACTTGCTCAGCATGACAGCAATTGGGGACAATTGACCAAGGAAGCCATACCTGAAGATATTAAGCGTATACAAGCTATAAAATTAGAACGGCTGGCAAGAGCACTGAATGCGCTAGAGAACAAACCGCAGCCCTTAGCCGCGACCTTTGCAAGCTATTTTAATGAAACTGAATTATATGAAGGGATTCGTTCTCTTAGCCTGAGCCACGATCATGCAGAGGAAAAAGTCGCCTCAATTCAGGGAATTGCCCGCTTTCTAGCTCAACACAAGCTTAGCCTCGAAGATACGCTCAAGCTTTTTATTAAGCTACAACAAGACTCCGAGCAACATAACCATAAGACTAAAAAAACCGATACGGTCCAGCTATCGACCATTCATCGCGCAAAAGGCCTCGAGTGGAAACAAGTCATTATTCCCGGTCTCAACAACAAAACCCTGCCCTATACCTACAAAGATGAAATGCTAAGCAAAGCCTTGCTCGAAAGTGAAAGGCGTCTGTTATACGTCGCAATGACGCGTGCCAAAGAATGCTTACACCTCCTTATTCCTGAAGATGTTTCGAACAGCAAAGCTCAAATTTCACGTTTCCAGCATGAGCTTAATATCCCGCAAAGCACAGCGTTGGGAAGTGCTCTGGATAGTAAGCAAATAGAAGTCGCATTAGGCAAACCAAGTCGTATTACGAGGCAATATGCAGAAGAGTTACGGTGCACCTTGGTCGCTAGTGATATGGCTTCAGAAAATACTTCAACGAGCAGTGCAATATGGTTCGCAAATACGGTTAAGCATGTAGTACTTGGCTTAGGTTGGGTAAAAGAAGAGTCAGGAAATGCTTTTTCAGTCGAATTCGAAGATAAAGAGCTACGCACATTCAGTAAAGAAACAGCAGATCGCTTCTTTACTGTATTGGACTAGGCTTTCAAGCGCCTAATCGCTATTTGGTAGCGCCCTGATACCGCCCATTTCATCAATGGCCACATAGATAAAAACAGCTTCGGTAATCTTACGGGTTTGACTACCTCGTGTATCGGTTCCGAAAACCTCTACTCGAATTTTCATCGAACTACGCCCGGTATCCATTAGCTCGGTATAGCAACTTACTTGGTCACCGATAGAAACTGGCGATAAAAACTCTACTCTTTCAATCGCAACAGTCGCTGAGCGGCCTTTAGATATCTGGCTCGCTGCGGTCGCTGCGGCCAAATCCATCTGTTCCATTAACCAGCCAGCGTAAATGTCACCATGTACATTGGTATTACGAGGCATCGCAATGACTTGCAAAGTCAGACGACCCGAAGGCCCCAAACCCGATTCAGATGAATTCATTTGATCTCTTTCCTTTAATAAAGCGGCTTGCTTTCAGTATAGCCAAGATCGGAAAAGTGCCAGTGAAAATCATACACATGTGACCAAAACTTGAACTGGCCCCGAATATTTCATTTTTTGTCATAAAAATTGGTCAATGCCGAAGCGACTTTCTTAGATTTAGCTATCTAAGCAATACAACAACTCCCCGCTAAGCCCCGTAGATATGGGATCTAACAGTTTTTTTACATTCTTATGACACTTATGTGACAAACAAGACGGAGCTGTCACATAACTGTAACATTGCATCTTTATAGTGGCCTCATCAAGAAAGTAAGCAAACAAATTTTTCGGCAATTAAGCCACTTAGGAGCACTCAAGATGATAAAGAAAATAGTTAGTATCTTAGCCCTCAGTACATTAGGTGCTGTGAGCACTGCACACGCAGATGTTGATCCAAACCTTCCTAAATACGAGAAAGCCAGTGGCGTTTCAGGCAACCTTTCAAGTGTTGGTTCTGATACCTTGGCAAACCTGATGACACTTTGGGCCGAAGACTTTAAGCGTAACTACCCAAATGTAAACATTCAGATTCAAGCAGCGGGTTCTTCAACTGCGCCTCCAGCTTTGACTGAAGGTACCTCAAACATTGGCCCAATGAGCCGTATGATGAAAGACAAAGAGCGCGGCGCATTCGAAAAGCGTCACGGTTATGCGCCAACAGCCGTTCCAGTTGCAATCGATGCATTAGCAGTATTCGTAAACAAAGATAACCCAATCAAAGGTTTGACTATTCCTCAGATCGACGCGGTTTTTTCATCTACTCGTAAGTGTGGCTTCGACAAAGAAGTAAAAACTTGGGGTGACTTGGGTGTGACGGGTAACTTGGCTGGCCAAACTGTTCAGCTTTTCGGTCGTAACTCTGTATCAGGTACTTACGGTTACTTCAAAAAGAAAGCACTATGTAAAGGTGACTTCAAGAACAACGTAAATGAGCAGCCAGGTTCAGCATCAGTTGTTCAGGGCGTATCTGAGTCTATCAACGGTATCGGTTACTCAGGTATCGGTTACAAGACTGCATCTGTTCGCGCACTACCACTTAGCAAAAAAGCAAGCCAGCCATTTGTTGAAGCGACTTCAGCAAACGCGGTAACAGGCAAATATCCACTATCTCGCTTCCTATATGTTTACATCAATAAAGCGCCTAACAAAGACTTGTCTCCACTTGAAGCAGAGTTTGTTAAGTCAGTATTGTCTCAGCAAGGTCAGGAAGTTGTGGTAAAAGACGGTTACGTTCCACTACCTTCAAAAGTTGCTGAAAAGAGCTTGAAGGAACTTGGCCTACTGTAAATAACACAGGCTACTTCCGTCAGGGATGACGGTTACAAATTGTAATATAATAAAAAATCTTCTCACCATTCTATGATGAGGAGATTTTTACTTTATAATACGCGCACTTTTTACACGCTAAATCTTATTCGCAAAGATAATCTGGACATGACGACTATGAATAAAGCTGCTGTATCTGAGCCACCTAAGCTCGACTTTGATAGCCCTAAACTCGTACGCTACCGTAAGATTAGGAAGATCAAAGACCAGGTTGCAAGCACCTCTATTGGCATGGGAGGAGGCAGTGTCATCTTGGCGATCACGCTGATTTTCTTCTATCTGCTTTATGAAGTTATGCCATTGTTCGAGTCGGCTGAAATTGAGGCCGTCAGTGAATACCAAGTTCCAGCAGCAGACTCAGGCACAACGCTATACTACGCCATGGAAGAGCAAGCTGAAAAAGCCCTTCGTGTGACGGATCAGGGCAATATTATCTTCTTCAATACGCAAGACGGCAGCGTTGTCAGTAATCAGCGCCTACCCATCCCTGAAGGCGTTAGTGTCACAAGCGTCAGTGCTGCAGAGCCCGCCAGTCGCACTATTTTGGCAGGTTTGAGTAATGGCCAAATTATTATCGTTAAGCACAGCTACAAGATCACCTATCCAAACGATAAGCGCCTTATTACGCCTTATATCGAGTTTCCCTTTGGCGAAGAGCCAATGGATATGGACGAATCAGGGCACCCAATTACATTTGTCTCATTATCATTAACTGAAGACGCCATTTTGATCGTTGGCGCGAATGATCAAAGTGAACTGTTCTCAACTCGCTTCTCAAAAGAAGAAAACTTCATGACCGGTGAGGTAATGCTTGAAGCAGAGCCTGTTAGCATGCCGACATTGAATAGTGAACCAAAGTTCGTCATCGCTGAACCCGGTATGCGCTGGGTTTTTGTAGCATCGGAAAAAGACATCAACATCTTCGACCTGGCCGATAACGAACAGGCGACCATTAACGGCACCGTTCATTTGCCCGAGAACAGAGACATTATCGGCATGGAACTTTTACTTGGCGGTTCCTCTATATTGGTGACTGAGTCCGGCGGGATTGTTTCTCAATGGTTTATGGTTCGTGACGACAACAACCACTACTCATTACAGCGAATTCGTGACTTCTCAATTGATGAAGATTCTACGGCAGAAATCACATCAATCGCCATTGAACACCGCCGAAAAGGCTTTGCCTCGGTAGATGATAGCGGCACCATTTCTTTGTTCAACACGACTGCTCACAGCACAACATTAGAGAAGAAAGTAAGCGACGCCGCCATCACACATGCCAGCATCGCACCTCGCGCTAACTATGTATTAGTCGAAAATGAGCAAGGTCAGATTAGCTTCTGGCACATTGACAACGAACACCCTGAAATTTCTTTCTCAGCCCTATGGCAAGAAGTTTGGTACGAAGGGTACCAAGAGCCAGAGTACGTTTGGCAGTCTTCAGCCTCTAACAACGACTTTGAACCAAAGTACAGCCTGTCGCCACTTGCCTTTGGTACATTAAAAGCAGCATTTTACGCTATGCTAGTCGCGACGCCACTTGCTATCTGCGGCGCGCTATATACGGCTTACTTCATGGCACCCGCACTGCGTCGTAAAGTGAAGCCTTCGATAGAACTTATGGAAGCACTACCGACGGTTATCCTCGGTTTCTTGGCAGGTCTGTTTTTCGCGCCATTCATGGAAGATCACTTACCAGGCATCTTTGCTTGGCTCTTGATTACCCCGCTCTCTTTACTTGCGTTTGGCTTCATTTGGGTGAACTTACCCGACCGAATTAGACACGCCGTACCGGAAGGCTGGGACCCCGTGCTGTTAATTCCGGTTATCTTGTTAGCCTCGTGGTTCAGTATCGAAATTAGCCCGGTATTGGAAGTCGCCTTCTTTGGCGGCGATATGCGGTCTTGGTTGACCAATGAAATGGGCATCGATTTTGACCAGCGTAACGCCTTAGTCGTGGGCGCCGCGATGGGCTTTGCCGTCATTCCTACTATCTTCTCGATTACTGAAGATGCGATTTTCAGTGTACCGAAGCATTTGAGCTATGGCTCTCTGGCATTGGGTGCTACCCAGTGGCAAACCATGACTCGCGTCATTCTTCCTACGGCAAGCCCGGGTATCTTCTCTGCTGTAATGATCGGTATGGGTCGTGCAGTTGGTGAAACCATGATCGTATTGATGGCAACGGGTAACACGCCAATCATGGATGTGAATATTTTTGAAGGCATGAGAACCTTGTCTGCCAACATCGCAGTTGAAATGCCAGAATCCGAAGTCGGCAGTACACACTACCGTATCTTGTTCCTGGCAGCCTTTGTATTGTTCCTCTTTACCTTTGTTGTTAACACCTTTGCTGAATGGGTTCGTCAGAGCCTTCGTTCTAAGTACAGCGTAATTTAAGGATTAAAATCATGAGAGTACCTTTAAAGAAATGGTTTAAAGACGGCGATCCTTGGGTTTGGTTAAACGCTGGCGCGGTCGCAATCAGCTTGGTGATGGTCTTTAGCCTGTTAATCCTGATCGCTTCACGTGGTTTAGTGCACTTCTGGGCACATGATGTCGTCGAGGCTGATGTAGAAAACCGAAATGGCGGTACCTATAAAATCATGGGTGAGCTGGTCGAAACAGAAAGTGTTTCTGCTGTTCAGCTGAGAGAGGCTGGTTACAAGGTTCCTCAAGGCGTCGAGTTTATGGATCGTCACCTGCTTAAAATGGGTAACCGGGATGTAACGGGCAGTGACTTCCGCTGGGTATTGGATGCCTCCTTAAGTAATCGTCATTACCCTGAAGATATTATCGCAATGGAACGTCGCGAATGGGGTAACTTCTACGGCTACCTTAAAGATGTAAAAGAAAGCGGCCAGGTTGTCGCCTCTGGAAATGGCGCATGGGATGAACTGAGCAAGCGTATCGAACGTGCATTGAGCATTCATGATGAGATCTATACGATCGAAAAGGCCGAGATCGGCAGCATCAACAGCCAAATCGAGCGTTTACGCCTAAAAGAGCGCTCTTATGAGCTAAACAATGAGCTAACAGCTCAGCGTCAATTAGCGCTTAAAGAAGAACGCGCAGCGCTCGATAATCAATACAAAGGGCTGCAATCACGCCTGAGTGATTTATACACGCAAATCAATCGTGACAGTCTCGTCGCAACAACAGCGGATGGCCAAGAGCGAGAAATCGAGATAGCCCACGTTGTTCGCGCATTCCAGCCTAACAAAATGTCGCTGGCTGAGAAGATCTCCTTCTATATTGAGAAGCTAGTTGAGTTTGTTAGCGATGACCCGCGTGAAGCCAACACAGAAGGCGGTATCTTCCCCGCTATTTACGGTACGGTTTTGATGGTAATCGTCATGTCTATCATGGTGACACCACTAGGCGTTATCGCCGCTGTTTACTTGCGTGAATATGCACACCAGGGTGCAATTACCCGAATTATCCGAATCGCGGTTAACAACCTCGCCGGTGTTCCCTCTATCGTATACGGTGTATTTGGCCTGGGCTTCTTTATTTACTTCCTGGGCTCAGGTATTGATCAGGCCTTCTTCCCTGAGGCATTACCCGCGCCGACGCTAGGTACCGGTGGTTTGTTATGGGCTTCAGTCACGCTAGCGATCCTGACATTGCCAGTGGTTATTGTAGCGACTGAAGAAGGCTTATCACGTATTCCAAGATCCATTCGTGAAGGTAGCCTGGCCTTGGGCGCAACCAAAGCTGAAACACTCTGGCGTGTCGTACTACCTATGGCAAGCCCTGCAATGATGACCGGTGTTATTCTTGCGATTGCTCGTGCAGCGGGTGAAGTTGCGCCATTGATGCTGGTAGGTGTGGTTAAGCTAGCGCCTTCATTACCGCTAGATGGCAACTACCCTTATCTGCATTTGGACCAGAAGTTTATGCACTTAGGCTTCCATATCTACGATGTTGGCTTCCAGAGCCCTAACGTCGAAGCGGCACGACCACTTGTTTACGCAACCTCGCTATTATTGGTTATCGTTATTGCAATGCTAAACCTAAGCGCAGTCGCGATTCGTAACAAGCTACGTGAGAAGTACAAAGCATTAGAAGTTTAACTAGCGCCTGAAATGGTTTGAGTTTTAATAATTATTGAGTTAACTGGATAGACACCAGAAAGAGATATGACTATGCAAAATGATACAAATGATTCGACGACACAAGCAGGCGCACAAACCGAAACTAAGACGCACGCTATCGATATCAGTTCACTACAGCGTAAGTCTGCAGCTCTAAAGCTGGAAGACGAAAAAATTGCACTAACCGTTGACGATTTACGCTTATGCTACGGTGAAAAAGAGGCCCTTCACGGCGTAAATATGCAGATCCCACAGAACCGAGTAACGGCTTTTATCGGCCCATCGGGTTGTGGTAAATCGACATTATTGCGTTGCTTCAATCGCATGAACGATTTGGTTGATGGCTGTAGCATCACCGGTAAAATCATGCACGAAGGTAAAGATATCTACCAACGTAAAGTCGAAGTGGCTGAACTTCGTCGCCGCATTGGTATGGTATTCCAGAAGCCAAACCCTTTCCCAAAGAGCATCTATGAAAACGTCGCTTATGGCCTGCGTATTCAAGGAATCAACAAAAAGCGTATTCTAGATGAAACAGTAGAATGGTCTCTACGTTCTGCAGCACTTTGGGATGAAGTTAAAGATCGTCTTGATGATAGCGCATTGGGTCTATCCGGTGGTCAGCAACAACGTTTGGTGATCGCACGAACCGTTGCTGTTAAACCAGATGTATTACTGCTTGATGAACCCGCTTCAGCCTTGGACCCATTGTCTACGCTGAAAATTGAAGAACTGATTCACCAGCTAAAAGATGACTATACTATCGTTATCGTAACCCACAATATGCAGCAGGCTGCTCGTGTATCTGACTACACGGCGTTTATGTATATGGGCGACTTGATCGAATTTGGCAACACTGATGAGCTGTTTACCAACCCACGTAACAAGCAGACTGAAGACTATATAACCGGTCGTTACGGTTAGGTTTAGGACTATATCAACTCGCTACATGACACTATGCTGCATTAACGGATAAAAGAGGCAAATATGAGTATTACAACAAACGACGGCCACACTCAGCACATTTCCCAGCAATTCAATCAGGATTTATCTGAGTTGCGTAACCAGTTGCTAAATATGGGCGGTATCGTACAGCGTCAAGTATCTGATGCAGTAGAAGCTCTTATCACCAACAATAGCGAACTCGCCGATACGGTCCGTAACAAAGACCAAGAAGTTGACGCAATGGAGTTACTGATCGACGAAGACTGTACCCAGTTGATTGCACGACGTCAGCCGGCAGCGAGTGACCTTCGCTTAGTCATTTCTATCATCAAAATGGTTGCAGATATCGAACGCATTGGTGATGAAGCCAGTAAGATTGCCAAAATGGCAATCCGCCTGACTGAAGAGGGCAAAGCACCTCGCGGCTACGTCGAAATTCGCCACATCAGCGATCATGTTGGTCAAATGGTCAATGGTGCACTCGATGCCTTTGCACGTTTCGATATCGATATGGCACTGGATATTATGAAAGAAGACCATGCTGTCGATGCCGAGTACAAGTCAGCGGTTCGCTCACTGATGACCTTCATGATGGAAGACCCTCGCAGTATCTCCCAGATTCACAGCGTTATGTGGGTACTACGTGCCTTGGAACGTATCGGTGACCATGCGTGTAATCTGGCTGAGCACGTGATCTACATCGTAAAAGGTAAAGATGTGCGTCATATGCCGATTAAGCAAGCTGAGCAGCTTGTTGAGTCTTCCAAGTAGTTAGTTCAAAAGAGTGCCCTAGGCTTTGCCTTGGCACTCTCTGTTTTTGCAAGTAGCGCTCTACTCTACATTCTGTACTTGCTCGCGCATCTGCTCGATCAAAACTTTCAACTCTACCGCCGCTTTTGTGGTGTCTGTTACGATAGACTTAGATGACAAGGTATTGGCTTCTCGGTTTAACTCCTGCATAAGGAAATCAAGACGTCGCCCCACCGGCTCCTTTTTCTTCAGTACACTTCGTACTTCAACTACATGAGCATCTAAACGATCAAGCTCTTCAGCCACATCAGTTTTCTGCGCTAGCAAAACCATCTCTTGTTCAAGGCGTTCATTGTCCATTTGTACAGAAGCTTCTTCGAAGCGCTTCTTCACTAATTCGCTTTGCTTTTTAAGAATATCTGGCAACCAGGCGCGCACTTCTTTAACGATATTTTCAATAGCGACTAAACGCTCTTCAAACAGAGGCTCTAGCTGAGTGCCTTCACGTTGACGGTTTTCCAATAATATTTTTAAGCAGGCCTCAAAGGACTCATTGGCTTGTGCCAACAGTTGCTGGCGGTCACCTGACTCATTATCAATCACGCCAGGCCATTGAAGCACCGAGATCGCATCAACCGGTGCGACGTCATCAAATAACTCATTTACCGAACGGCAGGCTTCACTTAACTGAGCGAGCACTTCAGCATTCACCTTCAAGCCATCAGCTTTACGGTTACTGGGCTGCCACTTTAAGGAACAGTCTAGCTTGCCCCGAGATAAGTACTTACGCATCAAGGATCTGAGTTTAGGTTCCGCTTCACGAAACATATCCGGTATTTTTAAGTGAGGCTCGAGATAACGATGATTGACCGTTCTTAGCTCCCACGTTAATACACCTTGTTCACTTTCAAGTTCTAAACGTGCAAATCCTGTCATGCTTTTCAGCATTGGTACTTCCCCACTTAGCTCAGTTACGTATGTTCAAATTGATTTACGAATTCTACTCGCTAGGCACTTAGAAACCCACCTTTAAAGTGATAAACTTGCCGGCAAATTTTCCCGGTACCCCTTTATTTAATTCCCCAATAGGAAGAACTTTATGAGACCAAGCGAACGCCAACCAGATCAAGCACGCGAGATTAAAATCACCCGAAACTACACAAAACATGCTGAAGGCTCTGTCCTGGTTGAGTTTGGCGACACCAAAGTTATCTGTACTGCCTCAATAGACGAAAAGGTACCCCGCTTCCTAAAAGGTGAAGGACAAGGTTGGTTAACCGCTGAATATGGCATGCTGCCTCGCTCTACCGGTTCACGTATGATCCGTGAAGCAGCAAAGGGTAAACAAACAGGTCGTACCGTCGAAATTCAGCGTCTAATCGGTCGCTCATTACGCGCCGCTGTTGATATGAAAGCACTCGGCGAACGCACCATTCAAATCGATTGCGATGTTATCCAGGCAGATGGAGGTACTCGTACAGCGTCTATCTCTGGGGGCTGCGTGGCACTCATGGACGCTCTTCAAGGCTTGGTAGATGCAGGAAAACTGAAAGAAATCCCGCTAAAGCAAAAGATTGCGGCGATTTCTGTAGGCATCTACAAAGGTACACCCGTTCTCGACTTGGACTACCCGGAAGACTCAGAAGCAGAAACTGATATGAACGTGATCATGACAGACAAAGGCGGCTTTATCGAGATTCAGGGCACTGCTGAAGGTGAAGCGTTTGAAGAGTCCGAATTTAATGCCATGTTAGCACTAGCGAAGAAAGGCATTAACGAGATATTTGAATTACAAGAAGCTTCTCGAAACTCGTAGAGAAAGCCTAGAATAAAAAAAGGGATGGTAGCAAAACCATCCCTTTTTTTATTCTGATCATCTAGTTACATGATAAGTATAAGTGATATTGATCCCCTCATTCGTTTCAAATCTAATATCCGTCCATCCTCTAATAACAAGATTGGTGAGTGTTTATCACTAAATATATTGGCAGGTCAGTAGACTGGTAATCATTATAATGTTGATATATTCTGCACCAATGCTGTCACACTTTTATATTCTGACAAGGAAATTAGCAATGCAACTGAAGCAACTGACATCCCTACTCTTCATCTTCAGCCTGACACCTCTTAGCCACGCTGATGCCTTTGCCGAAATGGAAGCTGACTCAAGCAGAGAAGCTAGCACTTATGCTGAGCTTGATGCGGAAACAGGAAGCTGCCTCACAGAGTTACGTGAGAACANCCAGCGAGCAACGAAAATGTTAGCTGTACTAAAAAAGAAGAAGAGTAAGATCGCCAAGCTGGAAGGTAAAGTCGAGAGCCTGACGGCTAAGCTGATTGATCGCTCTGGGCCAAAGGCTTGTGTTACCTCCGCGCTAAACC
>NZ_LWGA01000646.1:0-18348 GCF_001635235.1 Oleiphilus sp. HI0117
TAACAAATTAATGGCTTCGGTAGACCTAAAAAACTGGGCGAACCTAAGTCGCTCTGTGTTAAATGGCATCGTTGGTGATTATCTGGAAAAAGAGCACAACCCATTAGCCATCGATATGGCTTTTTACCAGCAAAACATACCTCTATTGCTAGATGACACGCTTGCTCAACAGGTGCTTCAAGGTTCCGGGAGCGTCAAAGCAGAAAAAGCCTTATCTAACAAAATTATCGTCCTCATCCACGGGCTGACCAATCTAGAAACAATATGGGACTTAAAACCAGACTCACTCGGTGGGGAAAGTGAAGGGGAGAGCTCGAGTAATGGTCGTTCAAGTGATGATGACGAAGCGCTAAGTGAAAAAGATAACTATGGTCGACGCTTACAAGAAGAGTTTGGCTTTACGCCTTTTTACTTACGTTACAACACAGGCTTATCGATTAAAGATAATGGGCAAAAATTAACTCGGCTACTTTCAGAGCTCATTGAGGCATACCCCATACCTGTAGAAGAGATCGTGCTAA
The DNA here is from genome assembly GCF_001635235.1 of Oleiphilus sp. HI0117. Lineage (NCBI taxonomy): Bacteria > Pseudomonadati > Pseudomonadota > Gammaproteobacteria > Oceanospirillales > Oleiphilaceae > Oleiphilus > Oleiphilus sp. HI0117. The sequence goes on from NZ_LWGA01000646.1 coordinate 522, forward strand.
TGGGCTTTAGTATGGGAGGCTTGTTAATACGAAGTGCCCAGAAACTCGCGCAAGATGCCGAAGCAGATTGGCTAAGTTTGTTGTCAAACTGTTATTACATTGGCACGCCTCATGAAGGCTCGCCCTTGGAGAAGTTTGGTCACCTAACCAGTTCTATTGTTCGCTATATCCCGCGTGATTACATTAGTCACTGGGCAGACTGGATAGACGTTCGAAGCCAGGGTATACAAGATCTGAAGGACGGCTTACTCCATCTGAATAAAGAAAAACGTGGCGCGGATAGTGATGACCCCTACGAGCAGAGTGTGCGCTGTGGAAGTTTTACCGCGCATGCTCAGCATCACTTCATTAGCGGCTCGCTATCGGCGAACAAGAATAGTCTACTCAACAAGTATTTTGGCGATAGCCTGGTGAGACATACAAGTGCTAACCCCATATCTGCACCAGAAGACAGTAAGCAGGCCCATTTCAATGGTATTCCACATGTACCTCTGGCTCACTCAGAAAAGGTTTACCAGCAAATAAACCAGTGGTTCCGTGAGCATCCAGATCATATTGACTTGAAGTTCTACGAGGTGAGGGAAGCGACTAAGAAGCAGCAAATGGTGCAGAGAGTCGCGCAAGGCTTGTCGAATCAAGAAATCATATCAGGTAGCTTGGATTTGTTAGCGCTTGCCTATGATCATACGGTAGACGCCGTTGAGAAGGTTCACGGCGCGATAGCAGATGAACCATACAGCGTACTTAGGAAAGTCCCTTTGATTAAAGATGTAACCTTGCCGATAGAAGATAGCCATAAAGATATACTCAATACCATATACTTCTCGCTCAAGGCTGGAGGGAAGCTTGCACACAAAGGGGCGAAAGTTTTAGGTGGCAAGCACAGTAAGGAAAACGAATCTGAGGATAAGTGAGCCCTAATCAACTTACCTCGGTAGAGTCAGACTGCTTTAGCAGCGAATTTGATGTCCGATTGACTTGCTTATATAAAATGTCATCACTTGAGTGTTTAGCACCACGCTCTTCATGAAAGTGGCCTATTGCATATGCCCATGTTTGAGCTTGTCGGTCTGATGCATTGAGTGAGCATGCATAGCTTGATTTAGCACTTCGAGCGAAATATCAGAAAATGCCAGAACTTTGCCACCCTGTGATTTGGCAAACGCTTCTGCACTGTTCTTGTTTTTAAATGAAGCCAGGGCCGGTCCCATTGCTCCGGGGAGCTTATGACCAATTACATACCAGGCTTGTTTGGCATCGATTAGCTCGGCTTCGCGAGTATTACCCCAAGGACTGCTCGTCATATCATGGACAAATGCTTTAGCTGTGTTATGGATATTTTCAGGTTGAAGCATATAGGCGAACAAGTCATTCACTGAGCAAAACTTACGTACCGACGATTTATTCTTCTCAAACATCTCACCTTTAGGGCCGGCAAACTGGTTGATAAGCATTCCACACAGGTGGCATTCGTCCTGGTCTTCAATATGTACGGCGCTGATTTCTGGCTTAGCTTTAGGATCGTTTTCACTACACGAAACAATCCCGAAAATTAATACGCCTTGAATCAGCAAAACCAGCACCGGAACTAAAGGCGACTGTTTAGCGTTTTGGTGGGGGGGCTTATGATTCATCACCTTATACCTCTCGTTTCTTCAATAAGTAGGCGGCGAATGCAAGTGGTGCTGCGATCCATAAAACCAGGGAAGATAGCAGTCCTGCCATGCTCATCTCTGTGCCTTCAGCCAGTTGTAGCACGCCACCATATTCTGCGGCATTAACCACCTGATAATTAACCAGGCGGAAGATATACGTTGGGTTCAAGAGTAAAACTTGACTGAGCAAGTCACTTTGAATATCGCCTTTACTGGCGACTAAAATAGCGAGTAAAGCCAAGTCGAATACCAGTACAAAGAAAAACCAGGTGACCAAAGCCAGGCCCGCGGCACGCGATTTCTCTTCTACGCTAAGACTAATAACATAGGCGATGGCAATAAAAACCCAGCCAAGTAGTGTCGCCGATAGAATAAACCAGAAAAATGCATTGAGAACTTCTAGGGTTTCCACCTCGCTGCTGAAGATAATGGCTGCTGCAGCAGTACTAAAACCAAGCAGGGAGGAGATCGCGATGATACTTCCTTGGCCCAGAAATTTGCCAATCAACATATCGCGTCGACTGAGGGGGTAGGTGAGCAGGAGTAGCATGGTGCCTTGTTCATATTCTCCTACGAAGGCGTTGTAGGCGATCATCAATGCGATCAAGGGAATCAGGATAACGGCCAGACTTGCCAGACTAATTAAGGTTGAGTTGAGCGAGGCAAAGCCGATACTACCTGAGGCAGCCGCGCCAAAATACGTAAGCCCTAAAGATAGAATGGCGAAGATTACCGTGATCGCCAAAGTCCAGCGATTGCGGAAGCCATCTTTAAATTCTTTTGAGGCGACAGTTAGTATTTTATCCATATTTATTGCTCTCCCTTGCGAATAAAGTGGCTGTATATTTCCTGCAAGGAAGGTTGCTTGATCTCCAGGTCGCTGATGCTTGTATTTCCCGAGAGTGTTCTAAGGGCGGACATTTTATCTTTCGTCGGCACAAGCAGAGATTGCTGGCCAGCCGCACAGGCGACCGCATTTTGATACTGCATGAGTTCGCTGGGAATTTCATTCGCTGCTAAGCCATGCGCTTTGATCTCGATAGGCAGCTCGCTTTGCTGGCGAAGCGTTTCAAGATTACCCAAGGCTAATTGCTTCCCGCCACCTAGTATCATAGCTCTGTCGATATGCGCTTCAACACCAGGGAGAACATGAGAACAAAGAATCACTGCGCAACCATCGCTTCGTAGTTCGTCTACCGTACGATAAAAATAATCGGTTGCGATAGGGTCTAAGCCAACGGTGGGCTCATCCAGTAATAATAGTTTAGGTTTGCCTAGCAGTGCTTGCGCCAAACCAAGGCGCTGCCTCATACCTTTAGAGTAGGTTTTGACTGCTCGATTTGCTGCAGCTTGAAGGCCAACACTCTCAAGTAACCGTTCAGCCTCGTTCTTTTTAAAGCCTTTAAGTTTGGCGAAGTAAGTGAGTATATCGCGCCCGCTTAGGTGATCATAAAAGCTAACATTTTCGGGTAGATAACCAAACTTCTGGCGAATGTGGTGAGCTTTTTTGTCTCGAGGTGACTGGCCAAGGGTTAGTACTTCGCCTTGACAAGGCTCAAGCACGCCCAGGATGATTTTCATCAGCGTACTTTTGCCAGCGCCGTTATGACCAAACAAGCCAAGCACTTCGCCTGGAGGCAAGTCCAGATTGATTGCCTCGAGTGCTTTTAGCTCGCCATAATGTTTGGAGACTGAGTCAAGCTTAACAACAAGGTCAGAAGAAGGGGACGTCATGGGCTGGCTACCTTACGAGCGGGCGGTGTCATGAGAGGGAAACTATCTCTTACCCCAGGCGATTTAAGTACCGGGAATTGTTTTTGGATATAACGTAGTAACAATACTGCAGGGCTATCCATTAGCATTTTTGCCTGAGGAAACTTCCATAGTAGCTTGTCGATACTGTCATTGGGTTCGAAGTAGGTATCGCCAATTTGATCATTGTTCATATCCCAGCCTAAATAGTCGCTCCAGTAATTACCTTGGGCGTCGAGGCTCCATTCTTGTTTGCGGGTCGCGACGTATTTCACTTGAGTCTGGTTTTTGATAAAGGTGTTTTTAGCAATAATATTGTTCTCGGAACCTGCTGTCAGGTGAATACCGATTTCTGCATTACTCACGTCATTGTCTAGAATTTTGTTGTGCAGCGAGTTATAAATAAAGAAGCCCTTACCATCGGCACCCTCAACGTGACGTGCCTCACTTTGACGCACGCCATCAATCGTGTTGTTAGTTAAGGTGGAATAGGTAATAAAGTTTAATAAGATGCCGTAGTCTTCACTATCGAGTGACTGGTTATGATTGACAGTGAGACTTCTGGATTGCATGAGCGCATAGCCTGCACGGGTTCGTACCGCTTTGTTTTTGGTGACGGTATTGCTGTGGGAGTACATGTAATGAACCCCGTAGCGAAGGTCGTGCATATGGTTTTCAGTGAGCAGGTTGTTCTGGCTAGAAATAATGTAAATTCCGTCACGGGTATGCCAGATTTCGTTGCCACGAACCTCGGTATTGGTCGCAACGGATAGATGAATACCATTGCCTCGGTCGGTTGAGCGCATCTGCTCGTTACCGCTTATTTTATTGTTGATAATTTTTGCACCATCGCATTTATCTAACCAAATACCGCTAGTATCACCATGAAGCAGGTTATTCTTGATGGTTGTATTTTGTGCCGATTTTTCAATAAAGATGCCGGCATTCATTGCCGTTAAATCATCGCCCCAGTTTTCTATTGTCAGATTTTCAATGGTGACATGTGGAGCTTTTATTCGAATCCCGTCATGCATGCCTTGGGCGTTGATGATAGCGCCCTTTTCACCTTGAATAGTGAGACTCTGTCGAATAACAAAGTTACCGGCGTAAACACCGGGAGAGAGGACTATCGTATCGCCTCGAGAGGCATTATCGAGAACAGCTTGTAGGTCTAGCTGAGAATTAATCCTTATCTCTTGAGCATAGGCTGAAGAGGATAAAAGAGATGCCACCACTATCAGACAGGTACAGAGGCACAGCATAAGGATATACGCACTGTGCTTCTGTTTGTTCTGCTGTGTTTCCAGCAGTATTCGAGATGGTTGTGACATCTTGTACTTCTTTTTCGCCTTTAGCAGTTAGCTAAAGCTTAAAGGGTTTAAGCTTCGACTAACATTCGGCCACGCATTTCCATATGCAGTGCATGGCAGAACCAGTGACAGTAGAACCATTGTACGCCAACCTTGTCGGCGGTAAAGGTCACTGACTGGGTTTGCTGAGGGCCAATTTCCATACTGACGCCATGGTTGACCATACAGAAACCATGAGTTACGTCTTCTACCATATCAAGGTTAGTGATCACCATGGTGACTTCATCGCCTTGCTTAACGGTAAATTTGTTCAGGCCAAAGTTTGGTGCAACCGAGGTCATATAAACCGTCACTTTGTTACCCTTGCGAATAATCTTGTTGTCCATTTCAAGATTTACACCATCTTTCTTTGCTTGAGCAACGGTTTCAGCGAAGAAGGGGTCATCACGCTTCCAGATTTTGCTTGGCTTCACTTTGCTTCGATGAACGATCATACAATCGTGAGGCTCAGCAAAGGTCGGGCCGTCGTGAATCAGCTTCATTTCATCGCCGGAGATATCGATTAACTGATCATTTTCGGCACGAAGTGGGCCCGTCGGTAAGAATCGGTCTTTAGAGAACTTACAGAGACAGACTAGGTATTTGCCATCAGCATCACGGGTTTCACCCATGGTGGTGTGAAGGTGACCTGGCTGATAATGAACATCCAGCTTTTGGCGAATGTAATTAACTTTCTTGTCTTGATAAGCTTTGATCGCATCTTCCACGTTCCACTTAACCACCTGACTATCGATAAAGACGGTTGTATAAGCATTACCGCGTCCGTCAAAGGCTGTATGAAGCGGCCCTAAGCCCAGCTCTGGCTCTGCAACGATGGTATCGCGAGGTTTGATCTTATCATCAAATAGTGAAGCCAGCTTCTTGATCGCAATCACTGAAACGGTTGGTGAAAGCTTACCGTTAGCCACAAAGTATTCACCGTTTGGTGAAGTGTTCAAGCCATGAGGACTCTTGGGTACCGGAATATAGCGAGTATATTTGGAACCTTTACGGCCATTGATTACAGGTACTTTGGAATCGCCGATTGTCTTGAAGTCACCGTTCTGAACCGCTTTCTCAAGCGCTGGAATATCAAATACAACAACATGGTCACGCTCAGCTGAAATCATTTCAGGTAGCGTTACGCCGTTTTCAGAGTTATAGCAGGTTGATGCAGCGAAACGACCGTCGTAGTCGGCATCGGTATTATCAAGGTTGCCATCAACAATGACCTGGAAAGCCATTTCCATCTTCTCAGCGTCAATGACGTTGAACATGGAGAAATATTTACTAGGGTCATCCAAATCACGTCCGTCATTCGGTAATGGAATTTCATATTCACCGTTACAGAATATATATTTGGTATGAGGTACTTTCTGAACCCTTAAACCATGGATCGCCTGTACATTTGGAACGTCGATCATCTTATCGGCTTTCATAATGTCGCAGCGGATACGTGCTACACGAGTATTTGCTTTATCGTTGATGAAAACATACTTACCGTCATAGCGGCCATCTTGCATACTCATATGAGGGTGATGTGCATCACCGTTAAAGTACTTGGCAGATTCACCCATGACTGCTTTACTTTCGTTGGTCTGACCCCAGCCAGTCGCGCTTTCATGGTTGAATACCGGAATACGCATTAGCTCACGCATTGAAGGTAGGCCAAGTATGCGAACTTCACCTGAGTGACCTCCACTCCAAAAGCCGTAATATTCGTCGAGCTCACCTGGCCCTACATGGGCGCTAGCAGCCATTTTCTCGGCCGTTTTTGCCTGAGCAAGTTCTGAAAACATGGATGCGGTAAGTGTTGACGCAGCAACACCTGCACCACCGACTAAAGTGGTTGCACCAATAAATTTACGACGGCTCATGCCTTCTTTTTCAGGACTATCATCGACGTGGCGGTCGACAGGGTTTTCCTTATTTATGTCGGTCATAATGATCTCCAAGTTGTTCCTGGTTGTGATAGAGAACTTCTTACTTCGTTGTTTGTACTGCTAATTCTTTAATTGCTTTTATTGTGTGTTTTTCTTTTGTATTCGAATCTTATGAGCCTCCTTGGTTGACAATACGAACCGGCTCGACAGGCGCTTCTTTCGTTGCTTTGCGGTATTTTTTGGCAAGTGGTGGGCATTTCTCTTTACTGTGATAAGTCATCTGACAATCGAGGCAGTAGTGGCATTCGCGCATATTAATCTCACCAGTAGGAGCAATCGCTCCGATCTCACACTCTTGGGCACAAAGCTGGCAGGGCTTGCCGCATTCTTTTCGGCGTTTTAGCCAGTCGAAGAGGCGAGCGAAAGAAGGAATAGCAATGGCTGCACCCATTGGGCAGACGTAGCGGCAATAGAACTTACGATTAAATATTGACGTAACCAGAAGCCCGGCCGCGTAAAGAATGAAGGGCCAATCGCGATCGAAGCGCAGCAGGAAAGTTGTTTTGAAAGGCTCCACTTCGGCATAGGTTTCTGCGACAGCCAGGGACTCCAGTGATAAGCCAAACAAAGCTAGCAAAATTAGGTATTTAATCGCCCATAAACGCTCATGAATAACAAAAGGAATATGTAGCTGAGGAATGCGTAGCTTCATCGCGATTTCGCCTATCAGCTCTTGCAAGGCACCGAAGGGGCACAACCAGCCGCAGTAAACACCTCGGCCCCACATTAAGACTGTGGCAGCGACAAAAACCCAAAGTACAAAAATAATCGGGTCGAGGAGGAAGGTTTCCCAGTTGAAGTCGTTCATCAGCGATTGAACGAAGGTAAGTACATTGACAACGGACAGCTGTCCCTTACAGTACCAGCCAATAAACCCTACTGTATAAAGAAGGAAGCCAATTCTGAAATAGTGCATAAAGCGAGGGAACTTAACTAACCAATCTTGTATGAATAATACAAGGGTGAGAACCAACATGCTGAAGACCAGCAGTTTCGTTGCCGTACTCTTATCTTCCCAAACCTGTTCCCATAGCGCTTTTTCTTCTTAGATTTCTGGCGGTTCAGGCCTAATTAAAAACTCTTCGAGTGCGGCATACTCTGGTTTAAAACTGGTAAAGACGCCTTCAATAGGGCCTGTCTGGCGGCGAATAAGTAGCTCGACTTGCCAGGGTTGTCCGGGGTCAAACTTATGATGCTCGCTGACAATGAACAGCGACATTTCTTTAAAGTGCGGCGTACCCGCAGCATATAGGTCGTTAATTCGGTATTGTTCGGTATCCCTGAAGCTGAACTCATTTTTACCTTGGTGAATGACGATTCGGTCAAATATTCCTCCGCGAACATAGCCAGAGCCTTTAAAGGAATAGCCGTTTCCGAGTAAACCTATTACATGCTCGCCGGGCTTTAGTTGCTCCATCATCCATTCATATTCACCGTCACCTAAGAGTGAACGGCCGACTGTCGGGATATTCAATTGCGTATAATATAGATCGACAAAAGTGTCTTCTTTTTCTTCAAGCGGGGCTGCCTGGTCCGCAGCTTCAGTTGCCATGAAAGCATCATCGACTTTGGAATTGTTCAAATGGAAACGTCGGATCGCACCGTTGCCTGTCAGGGTCTGCCAGTCGGAAGGCTGGTAGACTTCTTGATTAATCGTGGCCGCAGCCTGTGAGGCAAATTCAGAGGCTTCGATGATGCCATGCGCGATCGCCACTTCGTTGGCGGCGCGAATAATCCCCATGTTCATCACCATCACAGTGACGGTTGCACCGGATACGCCATCGAGATACTCGGTGTTCTCTTCTGTTCCCGTGCCGACTTTTACCTTGGTGTTAACTTTTAGCCCTTGGTATTGGTCCGTAAAGTCACATAAATCTTGCTCTGGAATTCCTACCAGCAAGATAGGTTCATGATGTTCCAGAACATTGGCAGAAATGATTGTTCCTTGAGTATCCAACGTCACAAGTGTATTGACGGGTTCACCGGAGTAGGCAGGAATACGCGCGACATCATCTGTTTCAAAGGCGTAGCCAATGACTTGCTCGTCTTGGAAAATCGTTTTGATTTGAGGGTCGCCAGTTTTTTCAGAAATCGAGCTGGCATTCGGGAAAGCCTCTTGGATAAAGGGAAGAGGGGCTTTAATTGGCGTGATATCAAGCCCGGCAGAAAAAGCAGGGCTGCCGATAAGGCAGATAAATAGACAGGAAACTAATAGATACAAATTCCTAAGGGAAAAGCTTGTTCCATCAAAAGGGTATTTCATCTCGTCTGTAGATCCAATATTTAATGTAAGCCATTGACGTTGCGAACATTAATACAGTGATCTGTAGCGAAGAGAAACGAAGAAAAGCAGGGCAGTTGACCCTAATCAACTTTATACCCCCAAGGTGATAGGAGTGTATAAGGTGATAATAGATTGAGTAAGGGAGCGAGGTTAAATATAAGGTCCAGACAAATGAACGGAATAGATAACTAACTTAGCGATTAACTGCGATCACCGACATTCGGCCCTTCCCATAACCATCTATACAGAGCTCAAAATCCATGCGCTGGTTACCGCCTTTTCGACTTAACGCATCTAGTTTATCGAATGGTTTGGCGATCAGGTGGAAGTTTTCCAGCTTTAGGTCCGTGCCACTTTTTTGGTCGAAGAATAGAACCGAAATTACCTTGAGTACCATGCCGCAGTTTTCGAGAAGCTGCTTTGGGATTGCCTTTTTCTGTATTGAGTCAAGCGCATCTTCAACCGGCAGGTTATGCAGAGCGGAACCCAAAAAACAGCTTGCTTCAAGATCGAGTACGCAGATACTACGAATAGACGAGGTGCCTGATATCGCGTAAATACCTGTAATGAAGGGAAGGTGCTCGTAATTGAGTGGCTCGGTTGTTTTTTCGGTGAGTTTAACCGAAGAGCTGGTGACCGCATTAATGGCTTTATCGAATGCGGCTGCCGTAGGTAGTGTGATGCCTTTGTCGCAAGTTACGGCTGTATCTTGCTTTAAAGCATCCTCACCTTCTATTGCGCCTTGGAGGATAGGCAGAACTGCTTTATGCAAATCTTCATCGGTAAAGGGCTTGTTTACAATGAAACATGCACCCATTTCTTTCGCTTCTTTTAAACGGCTCTCAGAGGTTTCTGAGGTGACAAACCCGATGTTGCTGGGTAGTTCCAATTTATTCAATAATTGCAGCAGCTGAATTCCTGTCATTTCCGGCATATGCCAGTCACATAGAATTAGGTCAGGCGTCCAGTCTTTGGCTATATTAAGCGCATCTTTTCCGTTATTTGCCGTCTTGTATTCATTGTCGCTATAACCCAGCTGTTCTAGGCCACGTTTAACAATAACTTGCATGGCACGGCTATCGTCTACGATAAGAAATTTCATTGCGGATAAGACCCTTTGTATATAGCAAGTGTTTGAATTGCTTTATTAATTATTTGAAGCGATAGTTTATTCATTGCGCTAACTTTGTCCAATAAATACGCCGGCATATATGGTTGTTCCGTCTTCATCCTGCGTAAAGACTTCCCAATCCGGCTCAATATCCTGCATTAGCGTTTGCGCTTGTTCCTTCGTAAGCTGGATCGGCACATCTAAGTGTGTATCTTCGCTTATTTCGAGTTGTACTTGGCCTGCCAGGATATTTCCTAATTCACAGAGCGCGTCATTTGCGTCGTTTTTGCTGAGCTCTTCTTCCGGTAGCTGAAATAATAGAGAGGCGGCCCTGTAGCTAAGTTTTGTTGGCATTGCTAAAACCATTAAAAAATTGTTTTGGCCAACGATAGGTATTTCTACAAAGCACTCTAAAATGCATTCTTGTTGATGAGGCTGGGGCTCAATATATTTGAGCTCGGCACCAAATAGCTTAGTCCACACACCTGATAGCAAGCTATAAAAAGTTTGCTTGTTCATTCTGTCAGCATCCTGTTTTTTAAACGCATTGCTTCACGTGCATAGTGGAATCTCTTAACGAAAGAAGGAAATCGGCTACCTTCCAGTATAGAAAAGAATTTTATTTTTGCTCTGAATAATTGTCGGTGATAACAAAATATTACAGAACATGGATGTTATGACGTAAAAAACTGTATTATTCACAACAGAAAAATGAACAAAATAAGACTATATTTACGATTAGAATAAATTTACGTTTAATTTAGGCAATTTTTGTTGAAAGATTGCGTATCAAGGATGGCCCAAGAAGAGACATTATGCCGACAGATACAAATTACATCATTATTCAGCTGCTAATCGGCACCTTTGCTTGTTTGTGCATTAGCGTCGCTTACATTATGTTTTTGAAGCATAAGCTGACAAAGCTTAAGCCGGGGAAACATCATACTTTTGAATATGCCTACGATGGAAAAACGGTAGGCAAGACTGCGCCTGATTCAGAAGGTGAGGAAGAGTCTGTCGAAGATGGAATGAACAAACTGGATGAATTGTCCGGCCAGCAATTAAGTTTGAGCTCGCAACTTAAAGATATGACATCTGAGAATGACCGGCAAGCCTTTAGTGATTCTGAGCGGCAGCGTTTGCTTGAACATATTGAGGCACTCGAAGCCTCCTTGAAAGAATCAGGAAAGCGGATTACCTCAATGAATGTTCAATATCAGCAAGCTAGCCGAGACATTGAAAAAGAGGCTAATAAAGTTTCAAGCCTAAAGAGGGTTGTTGATGCTGTTGATACAAGCAATGAGAGAGAAGAATCGTTAATCGAAAAAACACAGCAGCTTTCGGAACAACTGGACGAGAAAGTGAAGGAGATTAAGAAATTACGAATTAATTCATCACTTATGACCAAAGAGCTTGATGATCTCAAGGCGGACAACAGTGAAGCCTACCTATTAAAGCAGTCGCTTGAAGAGGCACAGCAAAAACTGAAACGTTCTGAAGCTGAGCGCGAAACCCTCGAAAGCAACTATGTCGACCTCGCAGAAAACAGTCAGTCCCCTAAAGAATTGCAAGACGAGCTGAACCGCTTGAAAAAAGAGTATGAAATGCTTGAGCAGCGTTTCATTAGTTATGGCAACTCGGGTGCTGCCTAGCGTACCCTTTTTCTACTAAGTGAATATCACTTGCGTGCCTTGCTCAGGCTGGTAGTCTAGCGCCTTCAAATTACTTTAAGGAAGATGGCCACATGATGAGCTACCTTCAGTCTATCAATCAAGACCTACAAAATCGCATGCGTGACTGGGCAAACAAACCTCAGTCAGACGCTTCAGGCTTTGTCTCCAAAGTTCAAAGCACCGCAATGACGGCTCTGTTGACCAAGTTTGTTGGTCAGGCGATTCCTTTTGCGACGCGAAATGGTTTTAAAGTACTTGAGGTAAAGCGCGGCTTTTTGAAAGCAGGTATTCCCCTTAAGCCAAACAAGAATCACTTTAATGCCATGTACGCAGGCGCGCTATTTACCGTCGCCGAAATTCCTGGGGGCATTATTTCAATGCTGAGCTTTGATGAGCGTTTTTATCCTGTCTTAGTCGACTTAAAGATGGAATTCATCAAGGTTGCCAAAACTGATGTCACGGTTGAGTTTGGTTTATCTGACCAAGAACTAGCCCGCCTGGAAGAAGAAACCTTGGCAGAAGGCAAGAGTAGCTTTGTCCTGGAAGGTGAGGTTAAAGACGCTGAAGGTACGATAGTGGCGAAAAGCTACGCGAATTATCAGGTAAGAATGCGCTAAGTAATATTTGGGTCAGAGTTCAGTTGGCTTTTTTGACTCTGACCCGAATGGCACTTACTTAAGCTTGATTTCGCCCCGAAACTCATCATTCCCGCGCACAAGGTGAATTGCGCAGCAAGAGAGGGCCGCCTGGGCGGGGCGGGAATCCATTGTTTTTCAGCCGTTTGGCTGACCTAGAGAGTTAAAAAAGACTAGAAATCTTTAGGTTAGCGATAGTCATGGTCCTTCAATTTCATTGAGTTAGCCTCAAAACAATGGATTCCCTTGTTCAAGGGAATGACGCCATTTTCTCCTTAAGTAAGTGCCATTCGACTCTGAACCTCTTTATTTTTACCTCGTTTATTTCTTATATAGCCAGCCTTTTCTTACCAAATGCTTTTCGCCTTCTACGGCGAAGAAAACTACTAAAGCTAGTCCACAGCAGATCAATAACTCCGTCATGGGGAGTGCCTGAGTTTTAAACCATTCGTTACCTAGTGGCGTGTAAATAACAAGTAATTGCAGTGCGAGAGTACTGATCAATGCCGCAATTAAGGCCTTATTGGTAAAGAACCCGATAGAAAACAGAGACAAGGTTTCTGAACGAATTGCCATGACATGCATGAGCTGGGATAAAGTCAGCGTGGTAAATACCATTGATTGCCAGTAGTCGGGGCTGTACTCTAGGGCCCAATATTGGGCGAAGAGAGATAGTGCACCGATTAAAAAACCTATAAATACAATGTGTTGCCACATACCGTGAGAAAAAATACTTTCATTTGGTGGGCGTGGCGCTCTGGCCATGACACCTTTTTCTTTTGGCTCGACAGATAGGGCCAATCCAGGTAAACCATCGGTAACCAAGTTTATCCAAAGAATGTGGATAGGCAGCAGGGGAATAGGCATACCCAAAAAAGGTGCGAGCAGTAATACCCAAATTTCACCTGAGTTACTGGTCATCGTATATTTTATGAATTTTCGAATATTATCGAAGATTCGTCTACCCTGTTCGACTGCTTTGACGATGGTGGCGAAGTTGTCGTCGAGTAGCACCATATCAGAAGCTTCACGAGCTACGTCAGTGCCATTCTTCCCCATAGCGACACCTATGTGGGCATTTTTGAGTGCTGGGGCATCGTTCACTCCGTCTCCAGTCATTGCGCAATATTCGCCATTGCTTTGAATTGCATTTACCAGTCGGACTTTCTGCTCTGGTGAGACTCGCGCATAAACTTGCGTTGACTGAACAGTTTGTTGGAGTTCAATATCATCAATCGATGCCATATCAGCCCCGGTAATGACACTGGGGTGATGTTCACTGCTATTCGCTGACTCGTTAGCTGGAACCAGATCGAGTTGTTTCGCAATTGCCAAAGCTGTTGCAGGATGATCCCCGGTAATCATTATCGGTGTGATACCAGCTGTTTTACATTGTTGAACGGCCTCTTTGGCTTCTTCTCGGGGAGGGTCGATCAATGCGGCTAAGCCTAGGAAAGTCATCTGTGACTCAAGCGTTTCCTGATCGAAAGTGTCGCCGTCATTTAAGTTCTTCATAGCGAAAGCGAGTACTCGGTAGCCTTGTGTCGCAAGGTCTTCTGCAATATCTAGCCAGAGATCACGATCAAACTGCTGCACTTCTGCGGCTTGGGTAAAAGCTTGGCTACAGCAGGAAAGTACTGCTTCAGGTGCCCCTTTCGTATAAGAAATTAAGGGTGTGTGGGGTTCACCCATTAGCTTGTGTACAGTAGTCATACGCTTTCGGTTAGAGTCAAAGGCACACTCGGCAACGCGCGGAAGCGATTTCTCAAGTTCTGTTTTTAGGAAGCCAGCTTGGGCTGCGCAGTTGAACAAGGCTAGCTCTGTCGGTTCGCCACTAGACTGCTCTATCTCGCGACTAACCCTGACATCATTGTTGAGCGAGAGCACATGTGCAAGGTGCGAGCTTTGAGCCAAACTGTTCAGGGCGTAAGGTTTGCTTTCAGGTGTAATTAGCTTGTCTACGTGCATTTTGTTCTGAGTGAGAGTGCCGGTTTTATCAGAGCAGATGTAGCTAACCGAGCCTAAGGTCTCGACAGAAGGTAGGTTACGCATCAAGGCATTAATCTTGATCATTTTTGCTGCCCCTAAGGCTAAGGCAATACTTACAACAGCAGGTAGGGCTTCGGGAATGGCTGCCACAGCTAGGCTAATACCGGTTAGCAGCATTAATAACCAGGGTTCACCCCGAATAAGGCCAAGGACAATCACAACCAGGCATATAAACACAATACTGATAGCGAGACGCTTACTGAATAGGGCTAGCCTATTCTGGAGTGGCGTATGGCTCTGTTTAGCGCTTTTTAGCAATGAGGCTATTTTCCCCAGCTCGGTTTCCATGCCTGTGGCAGTGACAATGCATTGAGCTGAGCCCCTGTTGATCTGAGTGCCTTTGAATAGCATATTGCTGCGCTCAGCGAGCAAGGTATCTTCGTGTTCAAGTGCTTCGACACGTTTATCAACACCAAGAGATTCACCTGTCAGTGATGATTCATCACACTCAATATCCTTGCCCTCGACAAGGCGAACATCGGCAGGCACTACGTTGCCGGCCTCCAGGCTAATAATATCGCCAGGGACGAGTTGCGTGCTGGAAATAGTCTGCCATTTGCTATCGCGTAAAGTCAGCGTCTCGAGTGTCGCCATGGCTCTAAGAGAAGCCATCGCTTTTTCAGCCCGGAATTCTTGAAAAGCGCCCAATATTGCATTGAGGCCAATAATACAAAGGATAATAAGTGTATCCACGGCTTCACCGACTAGACCGGAAATCGCCGCCGCGCAGAGTAGCACCATAATCATTACATCCTGAAACTGAGCCATGATCACCTTCCACCAAGGGCGGGTGTTGGCCTGTTCCAGAATATTTTCTCCCTGTGTAGTTAAACGTTCCTGCGCTTCTTGTTTACTTAGGCCCTTTTCTATTATTGAATTCAGAGCTTCTGCGCATTCTTCAGTATTTAAGGTGTGCCACTTTGTTGACATAGATTCTAATCCTGTGGTCAGATTCTTTCTTCATAAGAATGATCTAATCATAAAATGATTTCTAGTGAATGACGATATTCAGTATTCACCAATCTTGATGCGGGTCACTTAAGAGCTCGAATCTAAAAGCTCTTTTTATAATTCAAGCCAGCCTTCGAGGCTTTGTCGTAAAAAGGGGAAGTGCTTGCGAAAGCGATTAAAGGTTTTGGGGCTTGGTGCCCTGTGTTTGTCGTCTGTGACCTTGCTGAGTGCTTGTTCTTCAGTTAGTTATTATTCACATTTGTTAAATGGCCAAACCTCTCTTTTGTGGAATCGAGAGCCTGTTGAGACACTGCTAGCGGATGATGAAACCTCTGAGGAGCTTCGAAAGCGTCTGATTTTATCTCAAGCGCTTAGAGATTTTGCCAGCAAGGAACTCAATCTACCAGTCGATGACGCATATACCAGTTATACAGACTTAGGCCGACGCTATGCGGTTTGGAATGTCTATGCTGCGTCTGAACTGTCTTTGGATGCTTATACTTGGTGCTACCCAATACTTGGGTGTTTGGCCTATAGAGGCTATTACGATCAATCTATGGCCAAAGCTGAAGCCTTGAGACTTGAAAAACAAGGCTTTGAAACTCGAGTGGGGGGCGTGCGGGCTTATTCTACCTTAGGTTTTTTTGACGACCCATTGTTAAGTAGTTTCATATTTACGGATGAAGTATATCTGGTCGAGTTGTTGATACATGAGATTTCTCATCGCAAGCTCTATATAAAAAATGATACTAAATTTAACGAAAACTTCGCTACGGCTGTTGGTACGATTGGCGCTGAGCTTTGGTATAAGAACCAAAGTCAAACACATAAATATCAAGAATATCAGCAAGCAAAAGCAGAGCAAAAGAAGTTAATGAGCTTTGTTTTGAGCTACAAAGATAAACTTCATGATGTCTACCAGGACGACTCATGGAGCGTAGAAAAAAAACGTAAAGAGAAAGATAAGCTGCTGAAGGAAATGAAACTCTCCTTTCAATCTCTAAAGCAGAAGCATGCTTGGGATAGTCGCTATGACCGCTGGGTGAATGAACTTAACAATGCCGGTTTTTCAACCTTATCGAACTATCAGGACTTGGTGCCAGGTTTTATCGCTTTATACCACAGGCTTGGTGAGGATTGGGATGCTTTTTATCAGGAGGTTGAGCGCTTGTCTGAACTTGATAAGTCACAGCGGCATGCGCATTTGAAGTCCTTAAGTGAAGCGATTGGAGAGCATCAATAAATGACACAGAATATTGTTTTGGCACTGGTGATAATTATCTCTCTCTGGGCGCATGTCTGGCTGTATTTATGGATGAAATTCAAAATGGACGAAGGTGTTATTACTCGCTGTCTAAAAGATGCCTCGGTAGACATGCAGAGTGACAGTATTGCTAAGCAAGTCGAGATGAGCGTCGAGCGAGTTGAGAAAGTTTGCCTCCGCAGCAAAGAGATTCAGGTAGGTGAGGGGCACGAGAAAATTATCTCACTATCAGTCACTGGAATTTAAGCAATAATTCCGTTTCGACTTAAGTGTTCGTCCAGGGTAGTGTGGTGAGGGATAGCCTTGCCTGATACCCAGTTAGCTGCTGCTTGCTCTCCAGTTAATGCTAAGACCTTTTGCTCTTTATCCCACTCGTCATTTGAAGCGCTCTTTAGATAAGCGAGTACGTCGTTGTTAGGGGTCTTCAAGCAAGACTTGATTACCAGTCCAGTAATTTCTTCGTATGTGCCTGGGCCACATTGGCCTGTGTTCGTTATAGCGCGGGTTGCCCCTATAAGGTAGAAAGCGCAGGCTTTTCTCAACCAAGCATACTTTTCGCCATGTATATCTCCATAGCGCTTTTTTAGGGGTAGAAGCTGCATACCTGCAAAAACTTGTGCTTCTTTGAGGATAGCCATTTTGTCCTCATATTTCACACTGGCTGAAGCATTTCCTACTAAAGGTTTACGCTCGTCAGTTTGTGTCATTTTTTTAGTATGGTTGAGAGGAGGGTAATCACGATAGAGTGAGCGAATTCTTACGAAGGTGATGATGAAAAGCAAAAAAACAAAGACTTCTGCCAAGTGGATAAGTGCGCTCATGAGTTTCTTCCTTGTAACTATAGATAAGCACTGGGCTCTATCATTCTGAAGACAGTCGGTTCTCGTTTGCATCATACAGACGCACGTAGTGTTAGAAAACAACTCTTTATTCTATAGAGACTGCGCTATCGAATACATAAAACCCTTATATATTTTTGAGAAGTGTGAGGTATTGCTTTTCTAGAGTGTAAAAAATTGCAATAAGTTCACGGTTTCCAGTATTCAAAATGTTTGTCATGGAATGAAAAGTGTATAATCTTCATTCTTAAATTTAATATATTTTTCATGTGCTTACGTGTCAGGTCAGCTTCGTAAAGCCTTTCCGCAACGCAGGGTTTAC
>NZ_LWGA01000647.1:0-3955 GCF_001635235.1 Oleiphilus sp. HI0117
AAGATCAGCTTCCTACCCACCTAATATTGCCTGTTGTGGCGCCTGATGGATATACAGGCCCTATACGTTTGATTATGAGTATTGATATGTCGGGGGAGCTTAAGGGTGTGAGAGTGATAGAGCATAAAGAGACGCCGGGCTTAGGTGATAAAATCGACTTGAAGAAGTCTGATTGGGTTTTATCCTTCAACGGCAAGTCTTTGGCGAACTTGACTGAAACTCAGTGGCAAGTGAAGAAAGATGGTGGAGACTTTGATCAGTTAACAGGTGCAACCATTACACCTCGTGCGATAGTCAGTGCGGTGCATAAAGCGCTGATCTACTTTAGTGAGAACAAAGATCGGATTCTGGATCAGGCAATGAGTTCTAAGTCGGGAACTGATACTGCAGCAGGTGAGGCACAATAATGGCAGCAGCAGAAAATAGCGCAGATTTAATACCGGAACAAAGCGAAGGTGCGAAGCAAAGCTTTGTTAGCAGTGGCGAGTTCAACAAACTAGTTAAGAATGGCTTGTGGGACAATAACCCAGCCTTGGTTCAGCTACTGGGTTTGTGCCCTTTATTGGCTGTAACCGGCACAGTAGTTAATGCTTTAGGTTTGGGGTTGGCGACAACCTTGGTTTTGCTTGGGTCTAATGTATCGGTCTCGTTGATTCGAAACTATGTGAGAGATTCAGTCAGACTACCTGCTTTTGTGATGATTATTGCTTCGCTAGTGACTTGTGCTGAGTTATTGATGCAAGCCTTCACTTATGAATTGTATGAAATTCTTGGAATCTTTATCCCATTAATCGTGACTAACTGCGCAATCTTAGGTCGAGCCGATGCATATGCATGTAAGAACCCTGTATTGCCAGCCGCAACAGATGGTTTGATGATGGGAGTAGGCTTTACCGTGGTATTGGTATTGCTGGGCGCCATGCGTGAACTCATTGGTCAAGGAACCCTGTTTACCGGAATGAACCTGATCTTTGGTGATATGGCTCTGGCTTGGGAAATTCAGGTTTTCGAAGATTACCCTAACTTCCTGTTTGCTATTTTGCCTCCGGGAGCGTTTGTTGGAATGGGTTTAATCATTGCGCTGAAGAATATCATTGATCAACGTGCAGCGGCAGCAAAAGCGAAAACTGAAACAAAGAAAGAAAAGGGCAGTAAGCGGGTTCGTGTAACCGGCAAGATTGCTTAGCCTATAACGGGGAAGGTGCTTAGATAGTGCAGTTGACACGACACAGCATTTCAGCTGTATCGTGCGTACTCTATCAACTTAAGCGGTAAATCGCTTCAGGCCTTTCATTAGACCGTCAGTAATATTCGAAAACTCATCTTTTGCTTTCTTAACGACAAGCTCAGAAATTGCTGTAGTTTCTTGATGTTTGCTTTCTTCTTCAGCGCTTACTTGATAAGCAGGAAGACATTCTTGCATTGCTTTGGCAGCCTCAGAACGGGGCTTTAGTCCATACCATTCACAGATCTTCTCTACAGATAAACGGAAAGCTTGTTCCTCGCCGTGGACGGCTATGGAGATAGTGGTGCGTTTTATTTCATCTTCCCAAGGTACGTTAATACGCAGCTCAAAAACATCAGCCGGCGCACGCCCTTTTCGTTTAACGACAATGCGGCGTAAACCTCGGATCGTGCCTTTTTCGCGAATATGATATTCGGTAGAGAGTGCTTGCTGCAAACCGTAAGCTTTCTGGGCTTTGGCAAAGCGAGCGTCGATTTCCTGGGCTTTGGAATACGCAGCTTTGCGACTGCGTTTGATACGGACATACTCTTGGTGTTCTTTACCTCCCCATGCTCGAAAGACTCGGAAGTAAGATAATTCGCCGTACTGGTGATCATAAATTGCCATATACTGCCCCCTCCTTGTAGGGCTCGTCCTTTGTGAGCGTATCTATTCGCTTCAACATCAATATTTTGCTGAATAGATCACATTTCGTTAGAGTTCGCACTCCGATAAAATCACAAGCACAATATATAACATTAATATGAAATTAGGGAGACACTTGTCATGAAATACATCATTTATTTATCTGGTGAAATTCATAGTGATTGGCGTGAGCGGATTGTTGCGGGTTTAGCATCAAACGGCTTGGATGTAGACGTTTATTCTCCAGTTACCAATCATGAAGCCAGTGATGAGGTTGGTGTTCGTATTCTTGGAGAGGAAGATAACAACTTTTGGAAAGACCACAAAGCAGCAAAAATTAACGCCTTACGTACGATGACCCTGATTGAAAAATCTGACATTGTTGTGGTGCGTTTTGGTGAAAAATACAAGCAGTGGAATGCAGCATTCGACGCCGGTATTGCGATCGGTCAGGGTAAGCCGATTATTGTGATGCATGCGCCAGAACTGACGCATCCTTTGAAAGAAATTGACGGTGCAGCGATGGCGGTGACCGAAACGCCGGAACAAGTAGTTGAAATTTTGAAGTATATCAACCAATAGTCGGGCTAATCTCGCTACAAGGCGGCGTGTTTTACGTTATAATGCCGCTCTTTTGTTTCTCACTCTATATGAATCTGGTGGTACGATCGTGTCTAACGAGACCCAAGCAAACGAAGTCGGTGCAGGTGCGCCTGACGTTAAAACTTTTCAGGGGCTGATTCTGGCCCTGCAAAACTTCTGGGCGAGTAAGGGCTGTGTAGTCCTGCAGCCGCTTGATATGGAAGTTGGAGCAGGTACTTTTCACCCGGCTACTTTCTTGCGCTCAATAGGGCCCGAGACCTGGAACGCCGCCTATGTTCAGCCAAGTCGACGACCTACAGATGGTCGCTATGGCGAGAACCCGAACCGTTTGCAGCATTACTATCAATTCCAGGTGGTGATGAAGCCTTCACCCTTGAATATTCAGGAACTCTATCTTGAATCATTAGCGGCGATGGGTATTGATACCACTGTCCACGATATTCGATTTGTAGAGGATAACTGGGAATCTCCTACACTAGGCGCCTGGGGTTTGGGTTGGGAAGTCTGGTTGAATGGTATGGAGGTAACTCAGTTCACCTACTTCCAACAGGTTGGCGGGCTCGAATGTTACCCGGTAACCGGTGAAATTACCTACGGTTTGGAACGTATCGCGATGTACCTTCAGGGTGTGGATAGCGTTTATGACTTAATCTGGGCGCATGGGCCAGATGGTGATGTGACCTATGGCGATGTTTTCCACCAGAACGAAGTGGAAATGTCGACTTACAACTTTGAGCACGCCAATACTGATGCGCTTTTTGCACAGTTTGATACCTGTGAAGCTGAAAGTCAGAAGATGATTGACCAGGGTTTGCCATTACCAGCGTATGAGTTGGTGCTTAAGGCTTCCCACACATTTAACATGCTGGATGCCCGCCATGCGATCTCGGTCACTGAACGTCAGCGCTATATACTGCGTGTTCGAGGCTTGGCACGATCCGTTGCCCAGGCATATTTTGATAGTCGTAAAGAATTAGGCTTCCCTCTGGCTCCTGAAGGGATTCGTGAAGAAGTCCTTGCCAGCTTAGAAAACGCTGGTTCAAAGTCGGACAAAGGAGGCAAGAAATAATGTCTACGCAAGATTTTCTCGTTGAAATCGGGACTGAAGAACTTCCACCGAAAGCACTGAAGAAGCTCTCGGACTCCTTTACCAGTGGTATCGAAGCAGGCTTAAAAGATGCGGCTTTGAACTATGCTGAGGTAAAGGCTTTCGCTAGCCCCAGACGTTTAGCTGTTCGAGTTAAAGGTTTGGACGTGCAGCAAGCTGATAAGTCAGTTGAAAAGAAAGGCCCGTCAAAGAAAGCCGCTTATGATGCTGAAGGGAATCCTTCTCGCGCCTTGACTGGTTTTACCGGCTCGTTAGGTATTAAGCCTGAAGACCTAGAAGAAATGGAAACGCCGAAAGGAACATGGTTAGTTTACCGCTCGCTAGAGAAAGGTCAGGAAACCAAATCTTTGTTGAATGACATTGTTGCCCAGTCA
>NZ_LWGA01000648.1:0-11784 GCF_001635235.1 Oleiphilus sp. HI0117
AAAACAAACTTGAAGTTTTCTGCACTTATTTCGAGTGCGTTATTAGTTGGTTTAAGTTTCACAAGTCAGGCAGCAAATTTTGCCGTTAACGATACGAACGATAGCGTCGACGTCGACCCTGGTAATGGCGTTTGTGCGACAGCTAATGGTTCTTGTTCGCTGCGAGCCGCGGTGATGGAGGCTAATGCGTTACAAGGTGCAGATGCAATTACACTTCCTGCAGGTACATTTAAAATTTCTCTTGGTGAAATAGGGGAAGACCTTGCTGCAGAAGGTGATTTAGATATTTTGGATGATCTAAGCATAACCGGTGCTGGAGACTCTCTCACAGAAATAAGCAGTACCAACAATAGTTATCGCTTAGTCTCGGTGCTAAGAAACGAAGATTACGTCCTCCCCACACTTAGTATTTCTAATGTCACTATGACAGAGGGATTGGCATATGACAAAGCCGCACTAATATATAGCGAGGGCGATTTAAACCTAGATAGCGTGGTGTTGACCAATGCCGGTCCAGAGTCCAATGCAATCTACATTGAAGGAATGTATATTGGCGGAGGAAATCTAGAGCTCACGAGTAGTCAGGTTAATTCAAATTATCGAGGTCTTTACCTAGACGGAGGTAGAGCTTCTATCTCTGGTACAACCTTTAGGGAGAACGTGTCTACGGAAGAGGGCTCTGCAATATTTCAAGAACTCGGAATAGTCTCAATCGCTGACTCTAGTTTTCTAAATAATGAAGCATCGAATGGTGGTGCAATTAAAAGCGAAGGGAACATATCTATTGATAGCTCTCATTTTGAAGGTAACGTTTCTTCAGGTAATGGTGGGGGCGCAAATTTAGAAGGCCAGTATTCTTCTATCGTGAACTCAACGTTTATTTCGAACCAAGCTTCAGATGGTGGAGCTGTGTTCATTGGAACTAATGAGTTTACTAATTCGTCAGTGATAAAAGACTCTAGCTTCACATCTAATCATGCAAGTGATCAAGGTGGGGCTTTGTATACAGGTATCGGCCTAATTTTGGTTGATTCAAGTTTTAACTCTAATACAGCAGGGCGCTTTGGAGGTGCTATTCACTCGAGTGAAATGTCTGCATCGAATATTCTGGTTGCAAATAATGAGGCAGAAATAGCCGCTGGCGGCATAGCCATGGTTTCAGGTTCGATTTCAAACAGCCGAATTGTCAATAATAAGGCCACGCACCAGTTTAGCCACTCTGGAGGAATTAACGCTTATAACGAGATTGAACTGTCATTCTCTGAGGTGAGCGGTAACTCTGCTGCATCTGCCGGAGGTGTCGGTATTGGTCATAACAATGCTGAGGGTAGCTCAGTCATTATTAACTCGACTATCGCTAATAATAGTGCTGAATTGCATTCTGGAGGCTTGTACCTGAACGATGGCGAACTAGAAATCATCAATTCCACACTAGTACATAACGCTTTGCCGCTAGATAAAGATACTCGTGGTACAAGTATAGATAGTTCGAAAGGCTCAGTTGGTCTAAGAAATACTTTAATATATACAGAGTCAGGTTTTCAAAACTGTGTAGGGAATATAGAGTCTCTAGGTAATAATTTTGCTAGTGATTCTACCTGTGGCCATAACGCGGTGATAGACATGCTTCATCCGAGCTTGCTTGCCGATTCTAAGTTAGGTGAACTTAAAGACAACGGTGGCTATACACATACCATAGAGTTAGAACCAGAGCATCCAGCTATTGACGCTGGCGATGGACAATACTGCCACTCAGAAAAGATGCTCGACCAACGCTATTATGTACGTGCTGATTCTGCTTGCGATATTGGTGCTTACGAAGTCGGTAGCCGTAAAGCGATAGCCGGGACGCTGTCTTTTTCTTCTGCGAACTATGAGGTTAACGAAGATGGTGGTTTCATCACTGTTAAAGTCAGCCGCACGGGGGGGAGTGAAGGCGAGGCAGTAGCTTGGGTTTATGATACGGGGCTAGGTGATGCGAAGCCAGATTCGATCTCAGATTACGAAATTCTTAAACCTCTAGCTTTGAAGTGGTCAGATGGTGACGCCAGTGACAAGACGTTTGAAATTCAAGTATATAATGAGGAGACTTACTTTGGCCTGGACGATAACAATAACCCGGTAGGTTTTTTGGAAGGCGATGAAACTTTCACGCTTGGTATGGTACAAACTGGCATTGCTCATTTGGGAGTAGATGAAACAACCATCACAATCATCGATATAGATGAAGCAAATAGCAACATTGATGACGATTCTAGCAATGAAGGCGATTATACTTCAGATAACTCTGATGAGCCCATTGAGGATGACAAGGGTGCTGAACAGAGTAATGGAGATGTGAATGATGTTGAAGTATCCTCTAATTCATCTGGCGGAGGCTCGATGAGCCCATTGTTTTTAATAGCCCTGCTTATTATTTTATTAGCAAGGCTACAGTCACAAAGATTATTTTAACCAGGCGGTTTGTTATAGAGGGTTTTAGTCACTTCCTTGAAGTTGAAATCAGGGGTTTGGAATAAGTTCCTCTTGGTTGTGACTAAAAACACGAATACGTGTCGCCAAAATTGCGCTCAACTTGGCACTTGAGTGACTCTGAAGTGTCTGAAAAGACAAGGTTTCCGCATATAGATAGGCCTCACTACCTTAAAGAAATACACTAGATATGGCTATCGCCCAAAGGAACTTCTTTAAAGTGCCAATCTAAGT
Organism: Oleiphilus sp. HI0117; assembly: GCF_001635235.1. Lineage (NCBI taxonomy): Bacteria > Pseudomonadati > Pseudomonadota > Gammaproteobacteria > Oceanospirillales > Oleiphilaceae > Oleiphilus > Oleiphilus sp. HI0117. Next base: position 2,707 of record NZ_LWGA01000648.1, read on the forward strand.
GAATGATGTAATGCTTTTCGTCTGTTCTAGCTGTGGGCGCGATTTGTTTTCTGCAGACGGGTTCGGATTAAGTAGCGTTTCAATGAATCACACAACTTAGACAAATGCTGCGTCATGCCTTCACCTCTCTACAGTATTTATCCTACTCTCTTTTTGGCTATACAGCGCCCTCTCAACGAGAAGCAATTAGATCAAGTAGTTTGTAGGTGCTTTTTTTGAGTAAAGTCTTCTCTCTGTTTGTATCAACTATTTTATATTTCACAGCAAAGCCGTATTCTATTTTTTTGCTGTTCGCTGAACCCTTAGTTACATCAGTGAAGGAAATATACTCCCAATCAACAGGCAATGAGTTAATACGTATAATATCTTTCTCTGATTCTGGAGGAAGCTCAGTTTACGCAGCCTGGTTTGCAAAGGCTACTGGTGTTAAATAATTCAGTGAACTGTGTGGCCTTTCATGGTTGTAGTGATGCCTCCAGTGATCGATTTCATATCTCGCTTCTTCAATGCTTCGGAACCAATGTAAGTTCAAACAGCTATCTCGAAATTTTCCATTCAGGCTTTCTATATAAGCATTTTGTGTCGGCTTTCCTGCCTGAATAAAGTTGAGTTTTACTCCGGTTTCTTTGCTCCAGAAGAACATTGCTTTGCTGGTAAATTCAGTCCCATTGTAACAGGTAATGCCATCTGGTTTGCCACGAGTCTCGATCAGCTGAGTTAAAAAACGCGATACTCGTGCGCCACTGATCGAGAACTCTGTCAGTTGGTCGACCATCTCCCGACTAAAGTCATCAACGACGTTAAGCACTCTAAAACGACGACCGTTGCTAAGCTGGTCTGCAACAAAATCCATAGACCAACGTTCATTTACTCGCGCAGGCAAGTCCATTACTAACATGGGGCGCGTAAGCTTCTTTCATTTCTTTGTGCGAACTTGTATTTCTTCTTCGGTGTAAACTCGGTAAGTGCGCTTCTTGTTGACCACCATGCCTTCTGATTTCAGCAGCAAAGGGAGTATGCAAAAATGTTGAATCATACTCGGAACCCTTCTGAAAGCTTCTTTTTTCAAATCAAATACAACAACGCTAATGTTACTGAATTTATCCAGTGCACTACATGTATTCTCGGAAAAAATATTTGTGTTGGTTGTTCTAGAGTAATTCTAAGATGTATTGCTGCAATAAAATGATTGGGATTGCGCAATAATGTGCAGAATATAAATATTTGTTTGCAATACCTGGGAAGGTAGGCTATTTTTTATTCAAGCAGTCTACAGAGGATGGGTTATGAGTACGTTGAAAAAGTTGAGGTTGGGGTTGAATCCAAAAAAGAGTCAAGAGGAGATAGCTACCTTAGTAGGTGTGTCTTTATCCATTTACCAAAGAGCTGAAGCTGACCCTGAGAGTGCATCGCCCAAACTATTACTTAGTCTCTGTAAGCTATATGGAGTTACCTTAAATGACCTTCTAACTGACCAAGAGGAAATGGAGGCGCTCAGCATTACACCTCCTTATGTAAATCTATTAAAGCATTCAAGTTTACTTAGGTCTTACTTTAGCAAGCCATCAATATCGACTAATGACGAAACCGAAAACCTAATTGGAAGTTTGCTAAGCAGGCTTTCAGCAGTTGCCAGAAAACCAAATCTTGGTGTCATGGGGCGTTCCGATGCAGGAAAGAGTCATTTCATAAATTACTTGCTAGGAGAAGCAAAGCTTCCTTCAAAGCTACAGCCGACTACCAGTGCTATTACTGTTTTGAAACACATTGAGGATAGACCTGAGACGGTTAAAGATGACGTTCTTATTTTTAACGAACTATGTGACATCTCTTTGTTAGATTCTCCGAGTTACTATGAGCAGAACGACATAATCTATAAGGCTGGCGGTTATGATTTATTGTCTGACGAAATTGTTCATGACCACTTTGAAGAAAAAGAGAGCGACGCTTATAGCTGTGTTGTGTTCATTGATGCACCAATCTTAACAGCATGCAACATTCTCGATGCGCCAGGTTTTTCCAATACAGACTTAGGGAGAGGAGATCGAAGTGATACGACTAAGGCTCTCTCAGTACTAACAATGCTTGACACTCTTGTGTATATGTCTCCCGTAACGGGCTGTATGGATAGTACTGATATAGCGTCTTTGCGTACTGTGATTAAGTCAGTACCTGAACCTCAAAACTTTGATTTGCCTCCAATGAATAATATTTTCTTTGTTGTCAGTCAGGCTTCTGATAACTGGTCAGATGTTCAGTTAGATGAACTAAAGAAAACAGCGGCAACTCGTATCTATAACCATTTTCTCATTAGTGATAATGATGGATTGCTGCATGAAAGAACGAAAGACTATAGCGAACCTATTTCACCTGATACGCTAGCTAGTCGATTCTTTACGTTCTGGGCTGAGTCAGTGGATCGTAGAAAAGATTTGACTGATGAGCTTACAAGCTATCTCCAATCTACTATGCCTTCGATGATTGATGGAAATGTAGATAGAACTCTAGTTGAATTTAAAGAAAAGGGTTGTTCCTATTTATCAGAAAAGATCTCGCAGGCTGAAAATGAGATTATTCAGTTTGAGAATCTGATTACCTCATACAAAGAAGCAATACGTCCTGAAAATGTCGCAGCCAAAACATCAAAAATTGAAAACCTCAGATCTTCACTGCTGACCAGTAAGAAGAAAAAAACTGCTGCACTGAAAATGTTTTCCGAGCGCCTTATTGCTCGGCATAAAGAAGTTGATTATCTAGAAGGGATTATAAAAGACAAATATAAGGATAAGAATGAAGCAAAAGAATATGCCTTCCCTCACATCATGGAAAGGATTCAATTGCATATAGAAAAGCAATACATGACAGAGGTGGGGGAGTTAGAACAAGAGATAAGCGAAAACTTGGATGATTTTACCTCGAGTTTCAACAGAGTTGATAGTAGCAATCAAGTAACAATTCCATTCGATTCTAGAGGAGCCTTTGCTGGGTTGGGAGTTGGAGGTGGGTTAATGGCTGGTTTAAGCATTTACGCATCTACAATGGGGGCATTGGGTGGATATGCAGTTGCTGCACAAGGCGTCGGTTTACTATCTTCAATTGGAATTGGATTTAGTGCGACAGGAGGCTCTGCTGGGGTTATGTCAGGTATAGCGGCTATTGGCGGGCCTGTGGTTTTAGCTGGGATACTTGGTGGTATTGCATTTTTAGGTGCTAAGCGTCTCTTCGGTGATACTTGGCAAAAAAGATTAGCCAAACAAATTATTAAGACTATGGACGAGAACAATACTGGAAAAACTGTCATTGATAATGTTGTCTCAGAATTTAGTAAAGCGGAAGAAGCAATTAATACGGGTAGTGATAATCTCAAAGAGCACTACATTGAACATATCAAAATGATGGATGAAATTATTCAAAGCCCAGCTGACTCCAAGGAAAAACTTGATGGTCAGGTAATGCAATTTAGGGAGTCTTTAGATTTTTTTATGGAAGCTCCATGGGACTGAATCTTGTGGAGCAAGAAGTTAATTTGCTAAAGAAGTATAAACCATACAAAGAGCCAAATGAGCAAGAAAATAAGGCCTTAGCATGAGTTAGGAATAGTTGAAAATACTTTAGTGTTAATAGACCAATAGAGAGGACAAATCTGATGAAGTTAGTTAATTCTATATCAAATAAGTACCGTCTCCATATTAGAGAAAAAGCAATTCAAAACTCTAAGAACCGTATTTTACTTGCTGGGAAAGATGAAAGAGATTTTAGTCGTGAAGAATTGGAATCTATAGTTCGCGAAGAAGAGGATAAGCTATACGACAAAATTAAGAATATGGGGCTGTTTGCTGTCATGAGCGCTTTTGGAATCTCTCTTTGGGGGTAGTGTCACTATGCTTAATCTAATAACTCGCTGGGCGTTTATCGCCTGCATATGGAACAAGCACCATAAAGTGATTAAGGTGCTTTGTTTATGCTCTCCCTTGGTGCTATTAATCTTTGTTTTACACTCGGAGTACATTGCTTACTGCAATATTTCTGACACGAAAACATGCGCTATTGGCTTATCCTTTACGTTTAAGTGGATAGGGATACTATCTATAATTCTGGTGGCTATTGTTTTGTCTAAATATAAGCACCCAGCGCCGTCTTCCGCTCACGAACAAATAACCAGAACTAGACTAAGAAATCCACAAAAAAGTGACGGATTTGATGAGATCAGAAACAAAAAAAGGCTTTTGAGTCGTGGCGATATCCTAATTCTGAGTAAGCCAAATCGTTAATAAGAAACTCTTGAACCCTCAATAGAAAAGGTGATTTTATGCTGTACTTTCATCCTGTTGTTGCTTGTTTGGTGTTGTGTTTGTTTTTCCCTTGGGCTGGAATTCCACTCCTAGTTTTGATGGTTATCTATTACCTGCTAATCGTTCCAATATTTGGGGATAAGGGTGATGAAAATAAGAAAAACAAGTAGTCCACTGACGCTACTGTTTGCACTTGCTGTGACGCAAATGTGTACATTGGTTCCTCAGTTTCAAGAGGTTGTTGCAGTGTTTATTATTATTGGACATATATTACTTGGAGTGTATTTATGGGATGTTCTGAGTTAGAGTTTAGCAATGAAATCTTACACTAGTTTGTACGTTTCATCTGAACTCTAAGGTTATTTGATATAGGGGTTCAGATTGCCTTGTATGGCCTCTATACGCTTGTTTCTAATCCGTTCGAAGCTGTCAACGGGATCAAGCCTATTCCACGCGTCAAATAACTTCCTTTGCTGCTTGCTCAGTTTAATGTTGTAACGGTCACTCATGTAGAAATAGATTCGGGCAATGTCACCATAGACGTATGAAGCAGGTTCAAAGCGTTTTGTCTTAAAGTCTACTTCAGCATCACATTTACCATAAACACGACTTTCACTTTCAATCATTCCATACTTGAAATTTGAACGATCACCGTTCACTTCACCAATAGCAGGTACTAAGTTATGCATATCACCTTCCATAGCGCGGAAGGTAGGATCTTTCTTGCACTTCTTGCGTCCACCATCGCGCCAACATTGCATGTGCTGTCCAAAGTGGTGGGCAGGCATTACATGTTCCCATTCGATCCGTGATGCTCGTTTGGGTTGCTTACGGGGCACGTATCCGCAACTATTCCAGTCCGGGCTTAACAGGTATTTGTTCTTGCTACCGATCTTTAACTGTTTGGAATAGGTGCACGCGCAATAGAATGATTGTTGGTGGTCAAAGTAAACGTGCTGAAGCTTCTTTTTAGCTTTGCTGAAGGTTAGGGTGTCAGCACTCGCACTAATTGAAAAAATAATGGTAAATAGTGCCAGATACTTCACCCATGTCTTCATTGCGTTGGTTCACCTCATTTTGGTAGTAGATAACTACACGATTTCACCGCGCACAATACCAACATTGTCAGGTGCTTGAATATTAATTCGAACCTGTCTTCCCTTCACTGAAGCAACTGATTGCCTGATAGTGATCAATTCGCCGTTTGAATCCCTGATATGAAAAAATAGCTCGTTTTTGTTTTGTTTAGCTTCGCGAGTTAATGCTAGTCCGTTACTCATTATGAAATTCCTTTTCATTATTTTTTAAGAGAAGCATTAGGTTATCAGGAATAGTTGTGAAAAAGGAGTTTTAACTACAACCATTTTCGAAATTAGTTCGCAAAGCTGTAGTGATCAATTATGCTTGCGATGATTGATTTGAATGCTATAGTTACCAGTATCAATATAAATGGTAGTTATAGTGATCATATTATGTCTTCTGATAAGCGAAAGGCCGTCGTATTCCCTAAGAACCGGAGAGTACTTGCACTATTAGGTGAGAACATTAAGTTAGCATGTAAGCGACGTAAATACTCTCAATCACTTGTTTCTGAACGAACAGGGTTAAGTCGTTTGACCATCCGAAAAATTGAGCGGGGAGACCCGACCGTCTCTATCGGGCATTATGTGGCTGTACTGGGGGTCATTGGATTGGTTGATGATTTAGCTCAAGTAGCAAGAGATGATGAACTTGGTCGCAAGCTTCAAGATATACAATTGTTGGGTAGATCAAGATGAGTATCGAAGTGCATGTCTATGCTGATTGGGAAGAATTCAGTGAGCCTATGCTTGTTGGGACTTTGCGTTCATCAATCACGAAGAGCAAGGAGCATTTTAGTTTTAGTTACGATCCATCTTGGCTGACATCTTCATTTGCACAAAAAATTGATCCTGATTTGGAGCTATTTACCGGCGAGCAACATAGCTCAGACTCTAGCAATTTTCGGGTCTTCCTAGATTCATGCCCAGACCGATGGGGACGTTTATTGATGAAGCGTCGAGAAGCGATTGTGGCCCGCCAGGAAGATCGTAAGCCTCGTGTTTTTCATGAAATCGATTATCTTTTAGGTGTCCATGATCTTTATCGCCAAGGGGCGTTGCGATTCAAAACTGATCCCAATGGTGAATTTCTGGATAACGATGAAGAATTGGCTGCGCCTCCTATCTCTTCACTGCGTGAACTTGAGCATGCAGCAATGAAGGTAGAAACCAGTGACAGTGATGACCCAGAATATTTGAAATGGCTTTACATGCTGATGTCGCCAGGTTCGTCACTAGGTGGTGCAAGACCCAAAGCTAGCGTTGTCGATGAGGATGGTCATTTATGGATCGCTAAATTTCCCAGTCGTTATGACGATCATGATATTGCTGCTTGGGAAAACCTTGTTTATAAACTCGCTCTGGACGCTGGTATCGACATGGCGGAAAGCCGAATTGAGAAGTTCAACTCTCATCACCATACCTTTTTGACCAAGCGATTTGATCGGACGGAGTTGAGCCGCCTACACTTTACTTCGGCGATGACTCAGCTTGGTTATTACGATGGTGATTATGACGCAAGTTACTTGGAGCTTGCCCAGTTTCTCACCGAACAGGGCTCAAATACAAAAGCAGATCTTGAGCAATTGTGGCGACGAGTTGTCTTTAACATTGCAGTTTCAAACACAGATGATCATTTAAGAAACCATGGCTTCATATACCGCAGCGGTGGCTGGGTATTATCTCCTGCCTATGATATTAATCCCGTGACACCATCAAATGGTTTACATCTCAATATTACCGATGATAACAATAGCCTCGATTATGATCTTGCAATGGAAGTGATCGACTTTTTTCAGCTAGGTGAAACCGAGGCGGAAGGCATCAAAGAAGAAGTATTAAGTGTCGTTAGTAGCTGGGAGTCAGTGGCCAAAGACATTGGTATCTCTCGTAGTGAGCAGCAGCTAATGGCTTCTGCTTTTAATGTTTGATGGGGTTCGCGATTTTTGGGGCTTGGTAAATAATAATGTCTTTAAAGATGCTTTTCATAATGTTGAATCAAAGCTGGATATATAATTTACCCCCCGTCTTCATTAATTAATATTGCAGTTAATATGATCAAATTGAAGAAAAGTAAATTTCAGGGTGCATTATTGGGGTTAGCTTGTGGTGACGCAGTTGGAGCTAGCGTTGAGTTTTGCTCGCGTGGAAGATTCACGCCTTTAACTGATATGATCGGTGGAGGGAAGTTTCAATTGAACCCAGGTGAGTGGACAGATGACACCGCAATGGCACTATGTCTAGCGGATAGCTTGATTGAGAATGGTTTTGATGTCGAAGATCAAATGGCTCGATATTGGCGTTGGGCTAACGAAGGTTACAACTCGTGTAGAGAGTATCCATTTGGAATGGGAAAGCAGGTTTCCCAAGCTTTAATTAGATACAAGAAAACTGGCAACCCAATAGCAGGAAGGATTGAATCAAAATACTCTGGAAACGGCTCTCTTATGCGCTTAGCTCCAGTTGCTATTTATTGCCACAGAGATCTAGAAGCCTGTTTGAAGTACGCGGAGCTTAGTTCAAAGACGACTCATGGTAGTGACGAATGCCTTTCTTCATGTAGGCTCTTGGCTGTGATGTTGTTTTTAGCATTTAATGGAGTTGAAAAGGAAAAGTTGTTTGAAAAGGCTGTTGGTGAAGTAATGTTTCCTAGTTCTATGGAGTGCATAAAAGATGGTGCTTTCTTATCGTTAAATGAAAGGGAAGTAAAAGGCAGTGGATATGTCGTAGAGAGTTTAGAGGCGGCATTATGGGCCTTCTACTCAACAGACACATTTGAGAGTGCCATTCTTGCTTCGGCAAACTTAGGAGATGATGCCGATACTACCGCTGCGATATGTGGCCAGTTAGCTGGAGCGTTTTATGGTGTTGATAGTATTCCTCTAAGCTGGAGGAAAATATTATTTAGGTCAGGTGATCTATTAGAAATAGCTAATCAACTGCAAAATTAACTGAAAAGGCTTTTCGATAGGGTTAGATGCTTGCTCAGAAGCAATTGTTTATATCCACTAGAACGTGGATATTGTTTATTGCGTAGTTGGATTAAGTTTAGGTCTCTGTATTGGTTAATGGTTGGGGCAATAATTATGGAAGCAAAGTTACATCACTATTTAAATGCCGGTTTATCAATATTGGTTGCGTCTGCTTTTATCAGTGTAATGCTGAGCCTGTTTGAAAGAGATGCAGGATGGTTAGCGCATATTGTTAATATATGGTTCTTTGTTGCTTTATATAAGATTATCAAATTAAAAGGTGATGAAGACTAACTGTATTACCCCACCTTATAGATTGATCCCAAAAAGCTCCCCGGACTCTATGTCTGCAAATTAATTTTATGTTTACATCGACCATGTAATCGTTCTTGTCCCTGCAATCTATCCAACAATTTGCTGAGATGTTACAAGCTCTAGTGAGTGTAGCTTGGGCTTGTACTGAGTGTTTTTTCTCATCAAAAAATATTGGCGACAATGATTGTCGCTTTAAAGGTTAAAGTGATAAACATAAAAGCACAACCCTCAAAGGATGAGACGTATGACTGTACAAATTCAAAACTCAATTGAGATTGATGAGGAGCTTTTCACGATAACAAGTTCGTCTCAATTTCCGGTATTTAATCCTGAAAATTATCATTTGAAACCCGTTACAACTTCTACTTGCTCTTGGTCCGGCTTTCACTGTTGTTTTGGGATTGTTGACGAGATATTAAT
>NZ_LWGA01000649.1:0-4809 GCF_001635235.1 Oleiphilus sp. HI0117
TAACTAAGTAGAATTTTCAGATTATGCATTAAACAAGGGAGTCTAGACTCTATGATGTACATTTTCACCCTATAATGGTAAAAGCTGCGACAGATGCTAAAAAACAGGAATTAAAAAAGAAAAATTGGTCGGGATGGCGGGATTCGAACCCACGACCACATGTCCCCCAGACATGTGCGCTACCAGGCTGCGCTACATCCCGAACGGTGTGAAACAAGAATTTGTTCACCAGGTTGATACTAGGTATCAGCTTACATGGGGGTAATCGACGGGTTTTAGGCCTGTCGACTTAAGTCGCGGGTATAATACCTTATGACGCTTTAGAAATAAATAAAAAACGCCGATAGTATCGGCGTTTTTTAAGATTACCTTATTACTTGAAAGCTTAGCTGTTTAGTACGTCTAAAACTTCTTCAAGCTCAGTGATCATTTGCTTGATCAATTCAGAGTTTTGCCCTGCAGGGCCCTCATCACCTTCATTGTGCAGTTTTTGCTTGGCACCACCGATGGTATAGCCTTGATCGTACAATAAACTACGAATTTGACGAATAGTCATGACGTCCTGGCGCTGATAATAACGACGATTTCCACGACGCTTTACCGGTGACAGTTCATCAAACTCTTGCTCCCAATAACGTAGAACATGAGCTTTGACTCCACATAAGTCGCTTACTTCTCCAATAGTGAAATAGCGCTTACCCGGAATCGGGGGTAATTCATTATTGTGACTGGGTTCCAGCATATTCTTCTACTTTTGCCTTTAATTTTTGTCCGGGTCTGAAAGTAACAACGCGTCTGGCAGAAATAGGAATTTCTTCACCAGTTTTAGGGTTACGTCCAGGCCTTTGTTTCTTATCGCGTAGGTCAAAATTACCGAAGCCAGATAGCTTCACCTGTTCATTGTGACCTAGGGCTCCAACAATTTCATCAAAGAACGCTTCCACCATTTCTTTGGCTTCGCGCTTATTTAGTCCAACTTCGTCGTATAGGCTTTCGGCCATATCAGCTTTTGTTAAAGCCGCCATGCGCTAGCTCCTTAATTTAGCTCCAAACTTAGCACTGAGTGCTGACACAATACGCTCAAAGGACTCGTTGATTTCTTCATCATTAAGAGTGCGATCACTTCGCTGCCATACCAGACCGAGGCCTAGACTCTTTCCGTTTTCAGCAAGATTATCACCTGAATAAACATCAAACACATTGAGATTAACCAGGTCTTCACCGGCATTATCTCTAACAATCTGCTCAACGTCTCGGAACGGTATCTCGTGATCGATCAATATTGCCAAATCCCGTCTAACTTCTGGGTATTTTGACACGCCATCAAAACTCGGCACTTGTCCTTGAACGGTTTCAATTAAGCATAGTTCAAACAAATAAACTGAGCCATTTAAATCCAAGGATTTTTGTAATTTAGGGTGAATAGCCCCTAAATAGCCGATTTTTTTACCATTTTTTACAATCTGTGCAGTCTGCCCAGGGTGTAAAGCAGCATGTTCACCCTTCTCGAAAGCGACTGTCGGGTCAATTGAGAACAATAAATTCTCAAGATCGGCCTTCACATCAAAGAAGTCGATTGCTCTGCTTTCATTACACCAGTTTTCGTTTTGAACAGTGCCTGAGACAACGCCCGAGATCATTCTAGTTTGAACAATCTCTTCGCCTTCTTGAACAAACTTTAGACCTGTCTCAAAAAACTTAACTCGGGGCTGCTGGCGCTTCTGGTTGTAGCTTAGTGCTTTTAGCAAGCCAGGCCATAAAGACGTTCTCATCACAGCCAAATCAGCTGAGATTGGGTTTGCCAAAGCGATACCCTGCTCTTCAGGCGTCACGAGCTTTTGTGTTTCTTCGTCAACAAAGCTGTAAGTGATTGCCTCCTGATAACCTAAACTCACCAAACGATCAGCCAGGTAGTCCTGCGGGAAGATATCTTCGTCGACGGCCCGCAGCTTCATTGAGCCTAATGCAGTCGTTTTAGGTAGTTTGTTATAGCCGTAGACCCGACCAATTTCTTCAATCAGGTCTGGTTCAATGGCAATATCGAAACGATAGCTTGGCACAGCAAAGGTCCACTGCCCCTCTGCTCGATCAACAACTTCAAGCCCAAGGCGCGTTAGAATCTCTTCTATTTCAGCTGTCTCTACCTTCAAGCCTAAGAGCGACTCAACTTTAGTTTCACGCAAGGTCACAGTCGAAGACTTAGGAAGCGTCTCTGCATCACTTTCTTCAACGATTGGGCCAGCTTTGCCGCCGACAATATCGATTAATAAGCGCGTTGCACGTTCCATTGCCTCGTGCTGCAGCGCATAATCAACACCTCGTTCAAAACGGTGTGAAGAGTCTGTATGCAAGCCATAAGAGCGTGCTTTACCCGCAATCGCCAAGGGTGCAAAGAAGGCACATTCCAAAAAGATGTTCTGAGTTGTAGCGCTAACACCTGAGGCTTCGCCACCCATGATACCTGCGATTGCAAGTGGAGTGTTTTCATCTGCAATAACCAAGGTGTCATCACGAAGTTCAACTTCCTGACCATCCAACAAGGTTAGTTTTTCAGCATTTTCAGCTTGACGTACATTGATTGAGCCATTCAGCTTATCTAAATCAAATGCATGCATTGGCTGACCGAGCTCAAGCAAAATATAGTTGGTTACGTCAACGGCAGGATCAATACTACGTAAACCGCAGCGACGTAACTTTTCTTGCAGCCATAATGGTGAAGGCTTAGTTAGGTCGACACCTTCAATGACGCGTCCCAAGTATTTAGGGCAGCCCTCTGTGTCTTGTAAGTTTACCTTGAAGGTAAGTTCACTCTCTGAAACCACTGACTCAATCTGTGGCTTAGTGACATTCTCTTTATTCAAGACACCGACTTCGCGAGCAAGACCCGCAATAGACAAACAGTCACTTCTGTTTGGCGTTAAATCAACATCGATACAGTTATCATCTAAACCTAGGTATTCGCGAATACAAGCACCTACGGGTGCATCAACAGGCAATTCCATCAAACCATCTGAAGATTCAGCCAAACCAAGCTCTGACTCGGCACTCAACATACCGAATGACTCAACGCCACGCAGCTTAGCTTTCTTAATCTTAAAGTTACCTGGCAACACAGCACCAATTTTCGCGAAGGGTACTTTTAAACCTTCTCTCACGTTCGCAGCACCACACACTACCTGGACGGTCTCTTTTCCGTCACTCACCTGACAAACGCTTAACTTGTCAGCATCAGGGTGCTGTTCTTTGCTGAGCACTTCGCCTACAACGACGCCGGTAAATTCACCCGCTACCGGGTCCATGCCATCTACTTCTAAGCCAGCCATGGTGATTTGATGGAGTAGATCATCTGTACCAATAGAAGGGTTTACCCACTCTCTGAGCCACTGTTCACTAAATTTCATTGCTCTACTATCCTGACTAACTTAGTTAAATTGCTTGAGGAAACGAAGGTCGTTTTCAAAGAACATTCTTAGGTCGTTTACGCCATAGCGCAACATAGCCAAGCGTTCTACACCTAAACCAAAGGCAAAGCCTGAGTATTTTTCGGAATCAATACCACTGGACTCAAATACTTTCGGGTGGACCATGCCACAGCCCATCACTTCTAGCCACTTGGTATTGCCGTCAGCGTCTTTACCCCACTCGATATCCACTTCTGCTGAAGGTTCGGTAAATGGGAAGTAAGAAGGACGGAAACGAACAGCCAGGTCTCGCTCAAAAAACACCTGAAGGAAATCTTCAATGGTACTCTTTAGGTCAGCAAAACTAACATTCTCTTCCACCAGCAGGCCTTCAACCTGATGGAACATCGGCGTATGCGTTTGGTCGGAGTCGCAACGGTATACACGGCCCGGACAGATCATACGAAATGGTGGCTCTCCCTTCTCCATCGTGCGTACTTGCACAGGTGAAGTGTGAGTTCTTAATAAGGTATTTGCATCAAAGTAAAAGGTGTCGTGCATAGCACGTGCCGGGTGATGCCCCGGGATATTCAAAGCTTCGAAGTTATGGTAATCATCTTCGATTTCCGGGCCTACTTCTACTGAGTAACCGGCTCTGGCAAAAAACTGCTCAATTCGGCGCATTGTTTTGGTTACCGGGTGCAAACCACCGGTATCGCTTGCGCGGCCTGGCAAGGTGACATCCACAGCTTCTGAACGGAGCTTGTTCTCAAGCTCAGCTGTTTCAAGGGACTCTTTCTTGGCTAACAGTTTTTCCAAGACACCTTCTTTGGCTTCGTTTATCTTTGCTCCGGCCGCTGGTCTTTCAGACGCATCTAGCTTACCCAATGTTTTGAGTAGCTGGGTGATTTCACCCTTCTTGCCTAGGTAATCAACTCTGACCTGGTCCAATTCTTGAATTTTTTCCGCTGCATCTACAGCGCTAATGGCGCGTTGAACAAGTTGTTCAAGGTTTTCCATTACTGCTCTCCGAAAAAACAGTACTCAAAATAAAAATAGGGGGTGAGTTGTCTCGCCCCCTATCCAGCTATTACTTATGTTTCAACGAGTGTTGAACTAAGTCTTAGTTTGCTAGTGCAGCTTTAGCCTTTTCAACAACAACAGTAAATACTGCTGCGTCGTTCATTGCTAAGTCAGCTAATACTTTACGGTCGATCTCAACGTTAGCTTTTTTCAAGCCAGCGATTAATCGGCTGTATGACAAACCGTTTAAACGTGCACCAGCATTGATACGCGCGATCCATAGACGACGGAACTGACGCTTACGCTGACGACGGTCACGGTATGCATATTGACCTGCTTTAATTACGGCTTGCTTAGCTACGCGATAGATACGGCTACGAGCTCC
>NZ_LWGA01000650.1:0-7864 GCF_001635235.1 Oleiphilus sp. HI0117
TATTTTAGAACACCCTGAGTTGAGAGAGAACCTTAAGGTTTACTCAAGTTGGCCGACATTCCCGCAGCTATACATAAAAGGTGAACTTGTAGGCGGTTGTGATATTGTCACCGAACTGTACGAGTCTGGTGAGCTGAAAAAGATGGTAAGCGCTGCTGCTTCCGCTGAATAAGTTGTACTTTAGCCGACTTTAATCTCGTCTCAAGGTCGGCTCTCTTCTTCTTTTTTTGTGTTCTAGTTATTTACTGATGTTTTTGTTTTGGTAGATGATGAAAGGAATGTCATATTTGTACCCTTTTTGAATATCTTCATGAGGTGGCGTTGGGAAAGGGCTCGCTCTATAAGCCGCTTGTAACGCTAATTCATCTATTTTCATAATTCCACTAGGCTCTTTTATCAAAGCGTTTTTTATTGCTCCATTGGGGAATAAGCGAAGCGTTATTGTATAGGCAACTTCTTTACGTTTGTGAGTGTTCATTACCGCATGAAAAGGGTCGTATAGAGAGTCCTTCCTGAGTGCGCTCAAAAGTAAAATCTCGTAGTCGCTGAGTTGCTCAAGTTCCTTGCTCGAGACTTGTTTTGTCTGGCTGGGTTTAAGGCTTTGCTTATCGCGGCTGAAAATATTTTGTAATCCGTGAATTGCCGTGCTTGGATTAGATCCACGAAAAGCAGGGCTGTCTAGCCGAGTGTGTTTGTCCGACAGCTTCTTCACGGCATTTTGATTAGGACTTAGGCTGCCTTTTGATGAGGAGTCACGTTTAGTTTGGGTGTCGCTTTTAAATTGCGATTGGTTAAGTGTCGCTAAATATTCTTGTGCTGCGCGTGAGTTTTCTTCGGCGCTAAGTGATGAGCTTGAAAATTGCGAGCTTCTGTCTGCAGATACTAGCTTGAAGGGGATAGTCTTTTCCTTGGTTTCAAGGAATGATATGTCGAGCCAGTAGATCAATAGGGCCAAGATTGTGTGAATCAAAATGGCAGCGAAAGCCGCTAAGCTGAGCCGAAGACTTTGGTTGCTCTCGGTATTCACAAATTAGAGTGTACTTGCTTTCTGGCTTAGGCTACTGGTTAGTGCGTTCATGGCTCTATCAATTAGCAGTCCTTGCTCTAGAACAATTGTGTGCTTCCTTTTTAGATCATTCGCCAGGTCGGTTTTGGTTTTTTCACAAGACTTTAGCCCCATGCGATTGACGAAAATATAGCTATCTGCATCATTGATGACCGCTGACAGCTTGCATCGCTGTTTGCTATCGTTGTTTGTAAACTCAAACCAAGTGCCAACTTCAATTTGCTCAATTTGCTCAATATATTTATTTAAACTGGAGTCTATCGATGCTTGTTGGCGCTCAATTGCAGTTTCAGCCTTTGGCTCGTTCTCCTCATTTACAGGAGGAACAATATTATGACTCAAGTTAAATGAGTTTTGCTTAAATGTGTTTGTGAGTGTTGAGCGAATCTCGACAAGTGCCTGGTCAAGATCGGCTGTATTATAGGAAACTTCTTCAAGACCTGACTTAAGCTCTTTTAATACTTTAGGGGCAATGGCGATCCAGTACTGGCGATCTTTAGGTTTTTCAAACGGCTGCAAACACCAGATTAGGTTCTCGGCTGTTTTACAGCTGTGTTCCCACTGATGCTCTTCTTCGTCTTTCAGGTATGCTAGAAACATAACGCGACTCCAGCCACCGCGAATTGTTTCAAGGACTAAGTCAGGAATAGAAATTTGAGAGCTATCTAGCAATGAATCTAGCTTATCTTCGACACATTTTTGAGCTTGGCGAGACTTAATTTGGCCAATTTCAGATTCCTTTGTTCTTTGCTCGACAATCTTAGATTTCTTTTCTTCTTTTTTAACAAAAGCACTAAATTCTTCATATAGCTTTTCAAAAAGCTGGATATCGCCGGTAAAGTTATCAAGAATGTTCTGAACTGTATCAAAAATTGCCTGGTAAAGCGCATCGCCTTTGTTTTGTGTTTCGTTCCAGCCTATACCTGCTTTAGCTAGCGAGTTGAGGAGCTTGCGGGCAGGGTGTTTGCTAGAGCTGAAGAAACTATTGTCTTTAATGACTACTTTGAGTATGGGTATTTGTAAGCGGCTAATGAGGACTTGTATCGGCGCAGCCAGATTATAATCCTCTAGAATAAATTCAAATAGCATTGAGACAAGGTTGATCAAGTCTTCATCTATTTGCTTAAATTTTGGTTGGGTTGTTGGCTGATCGCTGCCTTGGCTTAGTTGGGCTTTTAGCTGCTGATGAATATTAATAACCTTAGGGTCAGCGCTATTGTTAGTTGATGGCGCTATATCCTGGATGGCAGAGAGTAGCGATATTAAGTCTTGAGTGCTCACATATTGAGTGGGCAGGCCAGTATTGTAATCAGCACTGAGCGCTTGGGGGCCTAGATTATTACGAATATTTGCTAGTAAGTTTTGCAGCTGAGGTAGTACATTTGTAGTGTTTTGCTGCTTGGCAGTCGTGTCTTCGGAAGCATGCGTTGATTTATCATGTGGCGAAGAGGCAGTCTTGCTACCTTGCTTGGTGCGAGGTGCTTTTAGCGATGGCATAATGCCAAGGCGTATTAATGTTTTGTTGGCTTCGTCTAGCACAGGACCAAGGTTTGATAGAACATATCGATCAAATTGCTTAAAAACAATTAACCGCTCTTTTAACTCTATTTCAAGCACTTCACAGGCGCTTGTAAAGCTTTCTATTACGTCTTTTAAGCCTAGAGGAAGGTTTGCATCTTCATTGTTCTCGCAGCCGTATAGGTTGCAAATTCGAGTATGAAACTGAAGTAAAGGGCCTTGAAAATTTGCCTGGGCTTTAGTCGCCATAGATGATATCGCGACTTCCTCTTCGAGGTCGTCATTCTGAACTAGGCTTAGACTTTCAAAACCTTTCGGTTCGACTGGTGCGTTTAGTTTCGAAGAGGGAGTAAGAACTTGCTCAAGGGAAAACTGCGCTTCGATACTGGACTTAAAGTCATTCTCAATATTCTTGCGCTTAATGCGAATATCGCGCATTGCTTCAAAGAAGCGGTTTTGTTCATTGTTGTTTCTAGCATTGTTAGCAAGCTCGAAAAAAGAGTCATCTATGCCGTCAAACATGCCTTGCAGAAGGGCATGCATGTCTCTTACAACAATATTGCAAATTTTGAGAGCTTCAGCTGATCTTGCGTTATCGAGCCTGGAAGGTCGACTATTGCGATCTCCGATAAAGCTAACGCTAGATGACTTATTCATCGTCCTTTCCCGTATGCTGAATGACTTTCAATGCTTAACAAAAATAAAGGCACTGAACAAAAGCAGGTACATCTTACCCGCAATATAAAAATTATTACTACTTCTATATCAATCCTGAGATTATAAAGCAAATATATATAAAAAAAATAACAAATTATTACATAAGACAAAAAAAATGAGTGGTGCGTTTGTTTTTTCAGTTTCTATGGTGAAATTTGGGCGGTTCTAATGACGTTATCCTTGATTTGTCTGATTTCTGTCCGGTGATGCTGAAGGTAAAGGCAAACGGGGGTGTCAGGTATGGTTTCGAGAGTTTCCGTTATCAAGCCGTTAAGTGTCTTCGGACCGTTGACAGGTAGGTTCCAGCCAAGTGTTTTGTTAATATTTCGAATCGTGGCTGTGCCATCGATGAGAAATGAACCATCTTCTTGAGGTGTGATGTCTTGGCTGCTGCTTGAAGAGTAATCAGTAGTGAACTCCCCAACAATTTCCTCCAGAATATCTTCCATTGTGGCAATGCCGAGAGCGTCGCCATACTCATCAACTACAATGGCAATTCGACGTTTCTCCCGCTGGAAGTGTATTAGCTGGGTGTTGAGTGTAGTACTCTCAGGAGTGAAGTAAGGTTCTCTGCAAGCTTGAAGTAGCATGGCTTTGTTCGGTTCGTCATTTGAAAGTACGCGAGTCATGCTGCGAAGGTGTAGGATGCCAATGATGTTGTTTATATCGCCCTTGTATACGGGGAGGCGTGTGTGTTGGGTGGTTTTTAGTTGCTGAAAAATATCATCCAGGTCATCGTCTATATCGATGCCAACAATCTCGTTTCTGGGAATCATGATGTCGTTAACGGTGACTTTCTCTAGGTCTAGAATCCCCAGTAGCATTTCCTGGTGTTTGCGTGGGATCAAGGTGCTAGATTCATTAACAAGTGTTCTCAGTTCTTCTCGGCTTAGGTGGTTTTCTTCTTCTCCGTTTGTACTAAAGCCGAGTTTTGTTAATAGGAAATTAGTAACAAGGTTAACTGACCAGACAGCTGGGTAGAGTAGCTTTAGTAGAGGTTTTAGTATGTGTGCGGCGGGAAAGGCAACCTTTTCCGGGTGGTAGGCTGCAATGGTTTTAGGTGTTATCTCAGCAAAAATTAGTATAACTAGCGTCAAGATTGCGGTTGCAATTGCGATGCCTGCGTCACCCCATAGTCGAATGGCAATGACCGTTGCTATTGACGAGGCTAGTATGTTTACAAAGTTGTTTCCAATTAGGATGACGCTAATTAATTGATCGGTTCGATCTAGTAGATTGCTGGCTTTCTCCGCGCCTTTATGGCCATTTTTCTTTAGGTGTTTAAGTCTGTAGCGATTGAGCGACAGCATGCCAGTTTCTGAGCTAGAGAAAAAACCAGATAAAATGATTAGAAAAAGCAGAAATAGTAATAGAGAAGGTATAGAGGCGTCGTTCAATGTTGTTTACCGTTTATATGAAGGTTGTCGGGTTATTTGCTTATTGTTTCAAGAACTAGCTTGCTACCGAAAAAACCTAGCATTAGAAGGCTAAAGCCCCAAAGTGTCCATTTGCTGGCTGTGATTCCTCTCCAGCCATAAATTTTTCTGCCTGCGAGTAGTGCAGAGAATGTGAGCAGAGCAAGAATTGATAAAACGGTTTTGTGTGCCAAGTGTTGAGCGAATAGGTCATCGACAAAAATGAAACCGGCGAGAATGGCAAGAGCAAGCAGGATAGTGCCGCTCCATAGCATTTCAAACAGTAAGTTCTCCATGGTCAGGAGTGGCGGCAAATTGCGCATTAGTATAGTGTGGTTTCGCTTCTTTAGGTTGTTGTTCTGCATATGAACAAGTAATGCTTGTACGGCGGCAATCGAAAAGACGCTGTAGGCAATGAGTGATAATATAACGTGTATAAAGATGCCGCTGCTTTGTGGTGAGAATGATTGGCTGCTGTCGTTAAAGGCGAGTAGGGTGATTACGCTAAGTGCAGCGCAAGGGTAAACGGCAAGAAAAATTGCTTGGAGTGGTTTTCTGCTGGATGCCAATAAAAGCCCGATAACAATAACGCAGGCGATAAGTGATGCTGAGTTTGAGAAGCTAAAGGCGGCGTAGTTGTCACGGAAGGTTTGCTCTAAAGTAACTATTAGCTGCAAGCTTGCCGCACTGGCTCCGATTAAAAGGGAGATGAAGTGCTTGGCATTAATTTTTCTGAGATACACGAGGGTTTGATAGATTGTCCCTGTGAAATACAGTCCGACCGACAAAAAACTGAGTACAAAGATATTCATTATTTAGCTTGATGTTCAACTTATGGCTGTTAAATGGTTATAATGCGCCGTTTGCAATTACATAGCAATAATATAGAGATTAAACATGTTTGAAAATCTGAGCGATCGCTTATCAGAGAGTCTTAAAAAAGTTACCGGCAAAGCCCGCTTAACTGAAGATAATATTAAAGGAACTTTGAGAGAAGTTCGAATGGCATTGCTTGAGGCTGATGTGGCTTTGCCAGTCGTTAAACAATTTATTGGGCAGGTTAGAAAGCGCGCGATTGGTTATGAAGTCATGCGTAGCTTATCGCCCGGTCAGGCATTTATTAAGATAGTGAATGCTGAGCTGGTTGAAATGATGGGGGCTCAGTCAGAAGGCTTGAGTTTAAATGCCCAACCTCCGGCTGTTGTTTTGATGGCGGGTTTACAGGGTGCGGGTAAGACTACCTCTGTTGCCAAGCTGGCTCGTTACTTGTCTGAGCGGGAAAAGAAAAAGGTAATGGTTGTGAGTGCGGATGTTTATCGTCCTGCGGCGATCAAGCAGCTTGAAACATTGGCTGGAGAGGTGGGAGCGAACTTCTTCCCGAGCACCACTGATCAGAAACCAATCGATATTGCTAATGCAGCGATATCTGAAGCCAAGAAAACCTTTTGCGATGTCTTGATTGTCGATACAGCGGGTCGATTGGCTATAGATGATGAAATGATGCTTGAGATTAAAGAGTTGCATCAGGCGATTACTCCGGTAGAAACCTTATTCGTTGTTGACTCTATGACGGGGCAGGATGCAGCAAATACTGCGAAGGCCTTTGATGAGGCTCTGCCATTGACGGGTGTTATTCTGACAAAAGCTGATGGCGACTCCCGTGGTGGTGCGGCATTGTCTGTGCGCCATATTACCGGCAAGCCTATCAAGTTTATGGGGATGGGTGAAAAAGTCGATGCATTAGAGCCGTTTTATCCGGATCGTTTGGCTTCTCGAATTTTGGGGATGGGTGATGTTCTGACTCTGATTGAAGAGGCTGAGCGTAATCTTGATAAGAAGAAAGCTGAAAAACTTACTAAAAAGATCAAAAAGGGTAAATCCTTTGATTTAGAAGATTTTCGCGACCAGTTGCAACAAATGAAAAACATGGGTGGTGTTGGTAATTTGCTGGATAAGTTGCCGGGTATGGGGCAGATGGCAGAGGCTGCACAACAGCAAGTTAATGATAAGTCTTTAGGGCAGATGGAAGCGATTATATCCTCGATGACGCCCAAAGAACGTCGCTTCCCTGATACTGTTAACAATTCTAGAAAACGTCGTATAGCGGCAGGTTCAGGTACGCAGATTCAAGATATTAATCGTCTGTTAAAGCAGCACAAGCAAATGCAAAAGATGATGAAGAAATTTTCTTCTAAAGGCGGTATGGCGTCGATGATGAGGGGGATGAAAGGAATGATGCCTCCAGGCGGCGGTGGACCGTTTTAAGTGTTAAGAAAAACTGGAAATCGCAGCAGGGCGCTCTGAATTATTGCGATATTGTAAAAAAACAGAAATTAGTGTTTTCAATTCTAGAGTAATGCTCTAGAATATGCGCCCTTTCGAGCGCCGTCATCCTGCTTTGCGGGTGTGGTGTGGGAATTTTTTAACTGGAATCAGGATTTACAACGAATGGTTACTATCCGTTTATCTCGTGGTGGCTCTAAGAAGCGCCCATTTTATCATCTAACAGTTACAGACAGCCGTTCTTCACGTGATGGTCGTTATTTGGAACGTGTTGGTTTTTTCAATCCTTTGGCACGTGGCCAGGAAGAACGTTTAAGAGTTGATTCTGACCGTGTTCAGCACTGGTTAGATAAAGGTGCTCAGACTTCTGACCGAGTTAAGACACTTTTGAAAGAGTCTGCTAAAGCTGCGTAAGGCCGTTTAAGTAGTCTGGAAAGCTAACATTGATACCGGCTGGAAATAATTACTCATGAGCAAAGCTACAGAAAAAGCTGTAATGGGTAAGATTACCTCGGTATACGGTGTTAAGGGTTGGGTGAAGGTGTTTTCCTATACTCAGCCTAAAGAAAATATTTGCCAATATAAAAATTGGACTCTCGAAGGTGGCAGCAAGAACGGATCGGTAACCGTGCTTAGCTGCAAAGCTCATGGCAATGGTCTGGTCGCCCAGTTAAAGGGGTGTCATGATCGCGATGAGGCTAAGCAGTATTGTGGTTCGTTGATTTCTGTACCTCGAGAAGAATTGCCGGAACTGCCTAGCGGTGATTACTACTGGCATCAGCTTCAAGGTCTGAAAGTATTTGCTTCAGGGTCTGATGTAGAAGAGAAGGTTTTACTTGGTCGTGTTGATCATTTGATTGAAACC
>NZ_LWGA01000651.1:0-6502 GCF_001635235.1 Oleiphilus sp. HI0117
TACAATTCGACGCGCAGTTGCTTGAAACGTACGCACTACAGCTTATTCGCCTTAACAACGATCACGAGTGCGAAACCTTAATCCGAAAAGCCTTGGAAAAGAAATGGGACGACAGGCTGGTTCGCGTCTATGGAATGGTCGCCGCTCAAAACACTTCCGAGCAACTGATCCACGCCGAACAATGGCTAAAAAGCAGACCCAACAATGCCAGCTTATTGCTAGCACTTGGTAGGCTTTGCCTAAGAAATGGTTTATGGGGGAAAGCTCAAGAATACTTTGAAGCGAGCAACAAACTACACGAAAACAAGGAAAGTCTCGCGGAGCTATGTCGCCTGAATATACGCCTAAATGCGAAAAATAATGCCGACAAAGAAGTATTCGAAGGGCTTATCGAGAATCTTGAGCTGCCAAAATTGCCCCTACCTGAGTCTCGATAGCCACTGAGCTAGACAGTATTTCTGCTTGGCTCTAAAACCATCATGCTTGCGCCACTAATATTTAAGAACGTGGCGCATATTCCAGAACATCGGAGAAGAAGTCTTGTTCTTCTAATCCGGCTTCCAGCAAGGCGTCCATTGCAGAATGAACAAGCTTTGGCGAGCCACTAACAAAAACCTTACTATCCGCTAAATTTGAAAAGTCTGCTAATACCGCATCACTCAATTGATTGTGATGAGCGTTTGCATCTATGTTTTCAATGTCTGCGATAAGCGGGTGGAATTCAAAGTGATCATATTTCGATGCCCACTCCTCAGCCAACTCTGCCAAGTACATATCTTCTTCTTTTCTAACTCCCCAATATAAGGCAAGCGGAAGCGAATAATTCTGCGCCAGGAGATAGTCAATAATAGACTTCATTTGAGCAAAGCCGGTACCAGCAGCCATCAAGATTAGCGGCTTATCAGGCACTTTTGGCAAACAAGCCTTTCCAAACGGTAAAGAGATCGTGACACTGGCTCCACTCTCCAACGCGTCCTTACAGTAGTCCACAATTTCAACCGCTGAGTTCAAGTGCGGATCAGCCTGAATGTGGAGGGTGATTTCTCGCAAGCCAGGCGCTGAAGCGATAGAAAAATAACTACCAGCATCCTTACCCGGCATCTCAAGTGCCAAATACTGCCCGGCATAAAACTCCGGCAGCTTGCCCGCAGGTAACTGCAACTCAACTTTATAAACATGCCCTCTAATCACTTCGACAGCGATTACTCGGCAAACCGTTTTCTTCACAGGCAATTCTCCTGGCCCATAGATATTATCTATTGTAATTTTGCTTGAGTTCACTGGCCAAGTCTGGCACAGCAACAAGTCTTTCTGTAGTGGCCCCTGAACCAGCTCCCTTCGGGGGCCGAATTCAACTTCGCCAGAAACGAGCTTGGCCCGGCATATCTCACAAACCCCGTTGCGGCAACTGACGGGCAACTTCAAGGCATATCTGTCAGCAATTTCATATACTGACTCTCCCGCATCAAAAGCCAATTCGTATGTGCGAAGCTGGCCTTCAACCCGTGACTCTATTTCGAGCACGTTCACTTGGACTGATCACCACCAAAGATGCCCAAGTCGTCCCACCTTTCATCAACTCGAGACTTTATCTCGTCAGTCATGGTAATTGGTTCACCCCATTCCCGGTTTGTTTCACCCGGCCATTTATTGGTTGCATCAAGACCCATCTTGGAGCCTAAGCCCGATACTGGCGAAGCGAAGTCCAAATAGTCTATCGGTGTGTTTTCAACCAAGGTGATATCTCTTGCCGGATCCATACGTGTCGTAATTGCCCAAATCACATCTTCCCACTCTCGTGCGTTAACGTCATCATCCAAGACAATTACGAACTTGGTATACATAAACTGGCGAAGGAAGGACCACACGCCCATCATCACGCGTTTAGCATGCCCTGGGTATTGCTTCTTCATCGTTACAACGGCCAGGCGATATGAGCATCCTTCCGGCGGCAAATAAAAATCGACAATTTCAGGAAACTGCTTTCTTAGAATCGGTACAAAGACTTCATTCAAAGCTAAACCGAGAATCGCAGGCTCATCAGGCGGCCGACCAGTATAAGTACTGTGGTAAATCGCATTTTTTCGATGAGTAATACGCTCGACAGTAAATACCGGAAAGGTATCCACTTCATTGTAATAACCAGTATGATCACCGAAGGGTCCTTCGGGTGCGACTTCATCAGGGTAAATGAAGCCCTCCAATACTATCTCTGCACTCGCTGGCACTGATAGGTCACTCAAGCCCGCTTTAGTCACTTCAGTTTTACTATCACGTAACAAGCCAGCAAAGGCATATTCAGATAAGGTATCGGGCACGGGCGTTACTGCACCGAGTATTGTTGCTGGATCAGCACCTAAAGCCACCGCAACCGGGAAAGGTTTACCTGGGTGTTTTTGCTGCCACTCTCTGAAGTCTAGTGCGCCACCACGGTGAGATAGCCAGCGCATGATCAGCTTATTCTTTGCAATCAACTGCTGGCGATAAATCCCCAGATTCTGGCGAGACTTTTCAGGCCCTTTTGTAATCACCAAAGACCAGGTCACCAAAGGTCCTGCATCGCCTGGCCAGCAAGTCTGGATAGGAAGCTTATACAGATCCACCTGATCTTTTTCGATAAGCACTTCCTGACAGGCAGCCGAGCGGACCTCTTTGGGCCCCATCGCCATCACCTTTTTAAATATCGGTAGCTTTTGCCAGGCATCCTTAAAACCTTTAGGTGGTTCAGGTTCTTTAAGAAATGCCAAAAGTTTGCCCACTTCACGTAGTGCACTGACGTCTTCTTGCCCCATTCCTAAGGCAACGCGCCGCGTTGTACCAAAAAGATTTGCCAACACTGGCATATTGTAACCCTTTGGGTTTTCAAACAGTAAAGCAGGCCCTCCTGCACGTAAAGTACGATCACATATCTCGGTCATTTCCAGATAAGGATCGACTTCCTGAGCAATACGCTTCAACTCACCTTGCGCTTCAAGTTGTTTGATAAAACTTCGGAGGTCATCATATTTCATAACTGACACAACAATCTCAATTCAATTCATAAAAAAACCGGTATAAATACCGGTTTATATTCTAGCCTGACGATGTTTAATTCAGCTCAAAAGTTTTATTTAACAAAGCTTTTGAGCCATCAACAACAGCCTATCGCTTCTTCATCGACAAGAAGAACTCATCATTTGTTTTAGAGTCTTTCAGCTTATCGAGAATAAATTCTAATGCTGCTAAGTCGTCATCCATACTATGCAATAGTTTACGCAGTATCCAAACACGCTGAAGCTCATCTTCACTCATCAACAAGTCTTCTCGACGCGTTCCTGAACGGCGAATATTAATCGCAGGATATACTCGCTTCTCGGCACAACGACGATCAAGGTGTACTTCCATATTACCGGTACCCTTGAACTCTTCGTAAATAACCTCGTCCATTTTAGAGCCGGTATCAACAAGAGCTGTTGCAATAATTGTCAGGCTTCCACCTTCTTCAACATTTCGAGCAGCACCAAAGAAGCGCTTCGGACGTTCAAGTGCGTGTGCATCAACACCACCCGTTAAGACCTTACCCGACGATGGAATAATCGTATTATAGGCACGAGCCAAACGCGTAATAGAGTCAAGGATAATGACGACATCTTTCTTATGCTCAACCAAACGTTTTGCTTTCTCGATAACCATCTCGGCTACCTGAACGTGACGAGCTGGTGGCTCATCGAAGGTACTGGCTACAACCTCACCACGAACCGAACGCTGCATTTCCGTTACTTCTTCTGGACGCTCGTCAATCAACAATACCATGAGGTGACACTCAGGGTTGTTGCGCGCGACAGACTGAGCAATATTCTGCATCATCAAGGTCTTACCCGCTTTCGGCGGAGAAACAACCAAGCCACGCTGTCCTTTACCAATTGGAGCAACCAAATCAAGAATACGCGCTGACAAATCTTCTGTACTACCGTTACCGGCTTCCAGAATAAGACGATCATTTGGAAACAAAGGGGTCAGGTTTTCAAATAAAATCTTATTTTTCGAGTTCTCAGGTTTATCAAAGTTGATCTGACTAACTTTCAAAAGCGCGAAATATCTCTCGCCGTCTTTCGGCGGACGGATTTTCCCGGAAATCGTATCCCCGGTACGCAAATTGAAACGTCTAATTTGGCTAGGTGAAACGTAGATATCATCTGGTCCAGCCAGATATGAGCCTTCTGCTGATCGCAAAAATCCAAAGCCATCCTGAAGAATCTCTAAAACACCATCTCCATATATGTCTTCGCCACTTTTTGCATGGCGCTTCAATATAGAAAAGATAACTGTTTGTTTTCGAGATCGAGCAAGATTATCCAAGCCCATTTCGGCAGCAATTTCGAGTAATTCTGGAACGCTTTTTTTCTTAAGTTCGGTAAGATTCATATTATGTAAAAGTTCAAATAGATACAGCGCGAGGCCGTTAAAGGAAAGTTGTGATGAATTTAATTTTTTTGGCGGAGTGCCACCCCAAATCGGGGATATTGTCAATAAAGATAGCGCAGATTATACGCTATATCCAGAAATATACTATTTTTTTTACAATTATCGCGTTTTCGTACCTATAATTAAATAAACTACTTAAGAAACATATATTTATGAAGCCGACTCTTCAACCCTTCAAATCCCAAGGTTTTACTCTGATCGAACTGGTCATTGTTATCGTATTAATTGGAGCGCTTGCAAGCATCGCGTTACCTAGATTTAGTGACCTATCTGATGAAGCTGAACTAGCGCAGGTTAGGAGCATTGCTGGAAATTTGCAGGCAGGCGTTAAAACTGTCAAAGCAGTCTTCCAGGCAGCAGGCCATACCACTCGCACCCAAAACCTGACAAACTTTGGCAATGGCACGATTGACACCAACAATATCGGCTACCCAATTGGTGTTGATAAAGGCACAGGTAATGAGAATATAGGGCAAGGCAACAACGGCTGCATTGGTGTCTGGCAGGGCGTATTGGAAAACCCGCCCTCAGTTGTTGTTGGCAACAACAATGAAGCCTATCGAGCTTACCGCCACACCGGCAACAGAGTCTGCAGCTACGCTTATCGCCTTAACGGCGACACTGGCAATCGCAATAACAGCTCCTTGGTTATCAAGTACGACTCGCGCGACGGTAGTGTCGTAAGCTGCGGCACTCACGCAGATCTACCCGCTTGCTAACTCTTCCTTAAGCGCTTGATGATCATCAACGATTTATTTCTGTTTTAGCGATACACTGCACACGCTAAACTAATAACCCGTTTTTCATCGTCGATACTGACAGAGCTATTTATGTCGAACACAAATCAAAGCTGCTGCGATTCAGCCGTCAAACACACCCTTAATCCTTTAGATGATATCATTGAGCGCTTAAAAAAATTGGCAAACCCGATATCGGAGACAGAATCAGTTGCACTTATTGATGCACACGAAAGAGTGCTCGCTGAAGACTTAGTCTCTACACTTAATGTACCGCCCACAGATAACAGTGCCGTTGACGGCTACGCACTAAACCTTGATGACTTCTCTGAGGGTAAAGCCTTCTGTATCTCACAACGCATTCCTGCCGGGCACCAACCCGAGACACTTGAACGTGGCACTGCTGCGAGAATATTTACCGGCGCCTCGATACCAGCAGGAGCGAACTGCGTCATTATGCAAGAACAGGCGACAATCAATGAGCACAACAAGGAGGTAACCTTTTCCTCCCAGCCTAACGCTAAGCAAAATATTCGCCCTCGAGGTCAAGATGTTCAACAAGGCCAGGTTATTTTACAAAAGGGCCTAGTCCTTTCCCCTGCCCGCGTTGGCTTAATTGCTTCGATTGGTATTGCTAAGGTCAAAGTGTTTCGAAGACTAAAAGTCGCTATTTTTTCAACTGGAGACGAATTGGTAGAACCGGGCGATAAGCCCTCTTCTTCACAAATATTTAACTCCAACCGCTACCTACTTACCGGCATGCTCAAAAGCCTGAACGCAGATATAGTTGATCTTGGCCTCATCCCAGATCAACTCGAAGCAACGGTTAAAGCTTTAAACTCGGCGAGTGATAAAGCCGACATCATCATTAGCACTGGCGGCGCATCCGTTGGCGAAGAAGACTATGTACAAAGTGCAATCAAGTCATTGGGGAGCATTGATTTCTGGCGCGCAGCCATCAAGCCCGGTAAGCCTTTTATGTATGGACAAATTGGCGAAACACCAGTACTCGGTTTGCCCGGAAATCCAGGCGCAGTATTTGTTACCTTTTCGGTATTGGCTCGCCCTTTCTTACTCCATAAGCAAGGTATTAGCGACACTAAACCTCAAAGTTACTCTCTTGCCCTAGACTTCGATATTAAAAAGTCCGGCCCCAGAAGAGAATTTCTGAGAGTTCAGCGAAGCCAAGGCAATCGTCTGATTCGTCACCCGAACCAAAGCTCTGGTATGCTAAGCTCTGCAAGCTGGGCGGAGGGTTTCGCTGTGATTAAAGAACACACTCAACCAAAAGCAGGGGATTC
>NZ_LWGA01000652.1:0-4554 GCF_001635235.1 Oleiphilus sp. HI0117
AGCTCCTATTTACTCATCATCATCTTCTTCATACGAGTTACAAGAAGGACAAGATAGCCTTTCAATAGACCTTAATTTTGAAAGTGATGATGGTGTATCAATTACTAAGCGTTATGAATTCAAGCGCAATGATTATCTGATTAATGTCAGCTATATCATTAATAACAAGACTAATGATAACTGGCAGGCAAACCTGTCTGGAAAGATTGTAAGAGATCGTTCCTCTGACCCATCGAGCCAAAATAGTATGGGTATGCAGTCATTTTTGGGAATGGCGCTTTCAAGCGCTGAAAAACCTTACGAGAAATATGACTTTGAAGACATGCTTGACTCCCCTATCAATGAACAAATTCATGGTGGTTGGGTTGCATTTATTCAGCATTACTTCCTAAGTGCCTGGATCCCAGATAATGGCGTTACTCATACTTATCAAACACGCGTGAAAGGCGGTCGATATTTGATGGGCTTTATTAGCCCTGCAATCGAAGTCGCTCCAGGAGAAACCAAGACGACATCTGCACAGTTATATATTGGTCCAAAGATTATGGAGCGTTTGGAAGCTATTGCACCAAACCTTGATTTAACCGTAGATTTTGGTTGGTTATTCTGGGTAGCAACGCCACTATTCCTATTGCTTGATTTCTTCTATGGCATTGTATTGAACTGGGGTTTTGCAATTATTCTGGTGACTGTTTGTGTTAAGGCTTTGTTCTTCAAGTTGTCGGCTGCAAGTTATCGTTCTATGGCGAATATGCGTCGGGTAGCACCTAAGCTACAAGCTTTAAAAGAACAGTATGGCGATGATCGTCAGAAGATGTCTCAAGGAATGATGGAGCTCTATAAGAAAGAGAAAATTAATCCTCTTGGTGGTTGTCTGCCTATTCTTGTTCAGATGCCTGTATTTATCGCTTTATACTGGGTTTTGATGGAGAGTGTTCAATTACGCCATGCTCCATTTATGTTCTGGATTCACGATCTATCGGTAATGGATCCTTACTTCATTCTGCCGATTCTGATGGGTGCAAGTATGGCTATCCAAATGCAGCTAAATCCATCTCCGCCTGATCCAATGCAAGCTAAGATCATGAAGATTATGCCTGTTGTAATGACTGTTTTCTTCTTATGGTTCCCTTCAGGGCTAGTTCTTTACTGGTTAGTAAACAATATTCTGTCGATTGCACAGCAGTGGGTAATTACCAGACAAATCGAAAAAGCTAACGCTTAATCTACCCTGTTCTTGATATGAGTGAATATTATCAAGACACTATTGCAGCTCTTGCTACGGCGGCAGGTCGTGGCGGAGTTGGAATTGTCAGGGTATCAGGCCCAAAAGCCTTAGATATCGCTAAACTGATGGTTCATTTTGAGCCTAAGAATCGATATGCACATTATTGCGATTTCTATGATCCAGATGGTTTACGTTTAGATCAGGGAATTGCCCTGTACTTTAAAGGTCCCCACTCCTTTACCGGTGAAGACGTCGTTGAGTTCCAAGCTCATGGTGGCCCGGTCATTCTGGATCTTTTGTTAAAAGCCATCGTTTCGAATGGTGCTCGCTTAGCAGAAGCGGGAGAATTTTCTCAACGCGCCTTTTTTAATGACAAGCTGGATCTGGTTCAGGCTGAAGCTATTTCTGACTTAATAAACAGTACTTCCGAGCAGGCTGCTCGTTCTGCTTTGCGTTCCCTACAAGGGGACTTTTCTCAGCAAGTTGATGCCATTGTATCCGGCTTGATTAAACTCCGAATGTACGTGGAAGCAGCAATTGATTTCCCTGAAGAAGAAGTTGATTTTCTTTCTGAGTCACATGTCCTGGAGCAAGTTGATACTCTGATTGATACCTTGAATGACTTAATCAATAATGCGAATCAAGGGGCACTACTAACTGAAGGAATGAGGGTGGTAATTGCCGGTCGTCCAAATGCAGGTAAGTCTAGTTTGCTGAATGCTTTAGCAGGACGCGATTCAGCTATTGTGACTGATATTGAAGGAACTACACGTGATGTGCTTAAAGAGCAGATCAATATTGATGGAATGCCTTTACATATTATTGATACGGCAGGGCTTCGAGAAAGTACTGATAAAGTTGAACAGATTGGTATTGATAGAGCTTGGCAGGAAATTGAACAAGCTGATCGAATTCTTTTAGTTGTTGATGCTTCATCTATTGAATCAAACTCTGACTCATTACCAGACACGCTATGGCCAGAGTTTTTGGAAAAGCTCGATAATCAGGACCATATAACAATTGTTCGAAACAAAGTGGATAAAACGTCAGAAGCCCCATCGACTGCTTCGCTTGGTGAATTCCCACTTATTTCTTTATCCGCTAAGCAAAAACAAGGCTTAAGCTTACTACAAGATCACCTTAAAGAGTGCGTTGGTTATAAGGCTAATAATGAAGGTACATTTACTGCACGCAGACGGCACCTAGATGCCTTAAATCGTGCTTTGGATGCTGTAAATCTTGGTCGAAGACAGCTAACAGAGCTCAATGCCGGCGAGTTATTAGCCGAAGAGCTGCGTATTGCCCAAGATAATCTAGGGGAAATTACCGGTAAGTTCAGGCCCGATGACCTTCTTGGTGAAATCTTCAGTAGTTTCTGTATTGGAAAGTAGCTAGCGACTGATCAGAGCTCTATACTGTTGGCTTGCTTAAACTAGTTACAGGAGACAAGGATGAGTCAATCGGCCTTATTGAAAAGCAAACGATTTGCCCCCTTTTTCGCTACCCAGTTTTTGGGGGCATTTAACGATAATATCTATAAAAATACCCTAATGCTGATCATCGCATTCAAGGCATCGGATGCCTTAGGTATGAATGCTGATACGGTTCTTAACCTGGCAGCAGGTCTATTTATTCTGCCCTTCTTCATCTTTTCTGCTATTGCTGGCCAAATTACCGATAAATATGAAAAATCAGGCCTAATTCGAAAAATTAAGTTTGCTGAAATTCTTATTATGTCAGTGGCAGCATTAGGCTTGTTGATGGAGTGGTATTCCCTGCTCCTGGTTTTACTATTTGTGATGGGAACGCAGTCAGCATTTTTTGGACCTGCAAAATATGCCATCATCCCTCAACACCTAAAGTCAGAAGAATTGGTCGGTGGCAATGCGCTGATAGGCATGGGCACTTTTGTTGCGATTCTTTTGGGTACTATTGGCGCTGGTATCATCATGCAATTAGATAGCTTTCTGATTGTGACAGCATGTGCCGTCGTGTTTTTTGCATTGCTCGGTTATCTTAGTAGCCGTTCAATACCTTTGGCCCCACCGAGCCAAGCTGATATAACAGTCTCATATAACCCTATTAAAACTACCCACTCTCTAATTGTCGAAGCAAGAAAGCACCGGCCGATATATTTAGCAATTGCGGCAATCTCCTGGTTTTGGTTTTTAGGTGCAGCTTATTTAACGCAATTCCCTAACTTCTCGAAAGAAGTCTTGTTGGGGGGCTCCTCACTCGTCACCTTACTATTGGCGGTATTTACCATTGGTGTTGCACTTGGCTCGATGCTTTGTGAAAAACTGTCTTCATCACAGGTTGAGTTGGGTATTGTACCGATTGGCGCGTTGGGATTAAGCCTATTTGGTGTAGATCTTTATAGCGCAATTCCTCATCAACCTGAAATTATCCACACTTGGCTTACATTCCTAAACGCTGAAGGTTCTTTTAGAGTGTTGATTGATCTGATCGGTATAGGTATCTCAGGAGGCATCTTTATCGTCCCACTTTATGCCTTTGTCCAGGAAAGAGCGGAACCGGCTTTTAGAGCGAGAACCATCGCTGTGATTAACATTATGAATGCCTTGTTTATGGTGGGAAGCGCTATCACAGGAATGATCTTACTGGGAATGCTAGGTCTTGAAATACCAGAATTCTTCCTGGTTTTATCCATAATGAATTTCGTTGTTTGCCTATACATATTTTATCAAGTAGATGAATTTGCGATTCGCTTTTGTATATGGATATTAGGTCATACCATGTACCGAGTCAGCCACGAAGGCTTGGATAATATTCCTCGCGAAGGTGCAGCAGTAGTGGTTTGTAATCACGTATCATATGTTGATGCGCTCATACTTGCCGGAGCGTGTAGACGCCCTATGCGCTTCGTGATGGATCATAATATTTTCAAAAACAAATTTTTAGCTTGGTTTTTCAGAGCGGTCAAAGCCATTCCAATCGCGCCTGCGCATCAGGATCAAGAAATTTATGATCAAGCTTTCGAGTCAATATCTGAAGCACTAAATAATGAAGAGATAATTTGTATTTTCCCGGAAGGTAAGCTGACAAGAACTGGCGATATCAACGAGTTTAAAACTGGCATTGAAATAATAATCGGGCGTGATCCTGTCCAAGTAGTGCCGATGGCCCTACAAGGCCTTTGGGGAAGTGTTTTTAGCCATAAAGATGGAGCTGCCTTTTCGAAAGGTCCTAAACGTTTCTGGTCTAAGGTAAGGGTAATTGCTGATAAACCACTTAATCCTGATCTAGTAAGCGCCGAATTGTTGCAATCGAAAGTTATGCACTTAAGAGGAAATGTTCAATAGAGC
>NZ_LWGA01000653.1:0-22972 GCF_001635235.1 Oleiphilus sp. HI0117
CTTACAAGCTATTCAACAGCGCTTCACAGCTTGCATCATCCGTTGGGCGTTCATTAACGCTCTGTTCTATATCAATCAGACCATTTGGACTTGACCAACTTGCGGTTTCCCCTGCATAGCTCATGCTATAAAGGTTTTCACCATCAGCTTCACCTCGACTGATCAAAGTCAGATCAAACGAACCAGCAACCGTTAACACCAATCGACGATCATCAATGGTAAACCAAGTAGCCAAATCAATCAGCGTACCCGAAGTTTCGTAGATATCGTCTTCATCATTATCGTTGCTGGTATCATTGTAGGCTAGACACAGGTCTACAGTACCTGCCTGGCCGCTTTCATCGGCGTCAAACAAGAACAAAGCCTTTCCAGAGATACCTTCTTCGCCATCACTATAATCGATAAATAACTCTCGACCATCCAGCGCCTCATAAGTATCACCACCTGTGCCAATTGAAGCCGAACTGAAATCAGTAGTAGAACTAAAATCCAAGTCAAGCAAGGTGCTGAAGTCAATATCTTCCCCACCACTCAAGTCGGTATATAAATTAGATGCAAGGTTCTCAACTTCTGCCACCGCATCAGCCAAGTCACTGGCATCTTCATTCATCTTAGTCACTATTAACTCTACACCCACCATGCGAGAACGCGCCTCGTCCAAGTCAGCGGTGGTGCCAGGTAGTGCATCATCAATTAAGCCAAGAATCTGTACTGCATCCGCAATTACATTGCCTTCAGCAGCATTACCAGGAAAGGTTTCATCCTCATCACCCAGCTCTGTATAAAGAGCGCTCACAGCAGCATTGACACTATTGAAAACAGCTCTCAATGAAGTCGTATCAAGTGTGTCACCGGCTGCAATAACCGCCGCCAATTCTTGATAAATTAGAACACTTGCGCTATTTGGGAAGTTACTTAGGTCACCAAAGGCATCAAAATGCTCATCGAAAACATCTTCAAACAAGGCGACTACTTTATGAAGCTTCAAGGCCTGATTGGTCAAATCAGCATCAAATGCATCAACGCCCCCCTCACCCAAAAAGTCACTATTAGCTTCGTCTGATGTAATACCTAACTCATCTAACACATCAGCAGCATCCTCCCCTGCTTCAGCGATAATAGAGGTTAAAGGTGTAATATTTTGATTTGGAACCGTACCACCCGACAGATCAACATTTGCCGCTAAGGCACCAATGAAAGGCTCGCCGGTAAAGATATCAAAGCCACCGTATGCGCGAAGCGTTCCAGTACCCGTTGCGGAAGTTGATAAACAATGCCTTGCCTGGGCGCTTGTCGCATCACTAGCACAATAATCAACTAAGCCATCTTTACTTGTTGAGAAAAAACCATCTTTATCGGTAATCGCTGAAGCTTCCCAAGCATCGCGTTTGCCATTGTCGTTACCATCCAAATAAACTGTAGCACCCGCCAAGTAGGCATCAACAACGGCACCTTCAACTGCTTGTTTCGACTGGCTTGTACCCCCATCAGGATCATCAGGGTTACTACAACCAGCGCTAATTGCAACAGCTGCAGCTAGGGCAGTGAGTGAAAATCCCTTCGTCATCGTGAATAACGTTTGTTTCTTAATAAGGTTCATATGCCCTCTCCTTAAAATTTCTCTTCAAAGCCGATATTAAAGCCAAAGCGTCTCGGTGCTTTTGTTCCATCAAGTTCAACTGTATCCAAACTCGCCGCTAAATCAATATTCATCATGCCAAACAGTGTTGTACCAAAGCCAACCATAGTTAGCTCGCTACCGACTAAATTCTGACTAATACCTAAACGAATTGTCGGCAAAATATAACTATTAGGGAAATAAGTGGCAGAACCGCTTATCATCTGGCTTTCTCGGCCTACCAAGTCATACACAGAGTTTAAGTCATAAGCGCCTGTCAATAACCACTGCTTGTCCTCAGTATAGAGAGAGCCTTCAATGGTTGTTTGAGCAGCCATTACAGCAGTTTCTTGCAGTGAGATTTCACCAGAAAATACGTCGCGAGCAACTTCACAGTTAGCCCTTCTTGTTGGGTCTGTAATTGAGCCACAGTCTGTACCAATATCGCCATACTTGAACTCAGGCTCATTTATATTTGCGATAGTCAGGCCAGCATGACCATTAGGGAAAGCCCAAAGAAGACCTAAATCAACGCCCATCTCTGTTGTTGAAACTGTATTCTCTTCAAATTCGTCACGAATCGCATCACCAGCATCGTCATCTTCGGCGATGTTAGTCAATGCCAGTACTTGTTTATTCATGGTGGCGTGATAAGCATTAAGCTGAACCCCTGCAAAGAGCTTAGAATCCATCACTGGCGGCTGCCATACTTCAGCACTGTACGATAGACTACCCGTAACCAACGAAGCGCCTTTTACATAAAGTGCACTCGCTGTTAGTAGCTCGACATCACTACCGGTAATCTGAATATCTAGTGGGGCATCAAGAAAACTAACATCAAACAAACCCGAGGCATGAACATCCAGACCTAACACGCCGCCCAAGAAATCTGTTCTCAAAGCCATTGGAAAGAAAGGAACATGTAAACCCAGACCAATCGTTAAACGCGCATCTTCACCAAACTTTGGTAATAAGTCATCAAACTTTTCTTTGATATCAAGTGCTTCACCCAACGTTAAGTCTTCATTATCAAGAGCGTCAGACAATTCATCGACTTCATCAATAAAGTTGTCAACCTGCCCCGCTTCAATATCTATACCAAATGAGCTGAAATAACCCATTCTAAAATTTTCTTCGTCATTTATAAGTGATTCGCCAGATGCTGGGTTGTTTCCTATAGCCAGTAAGGTATTTGGGTGTGTTGTTTTCCCTAAAACCTTCAACGCTCCCGGCTGATACCCCTGATACCCTGCCACTGCACTTGTTGCTCCGCCAAGAAGCACCGCCAATGCGACACCTCTAGCCAATTTAGTTCGTTGTAACGTTTTTTGCTTCATGCTCATTATCCTTCGCTATTCACACAACCTATCCGATTTAACCGCTTTCTACTCGTCTGTCATACCTGTTATTATTAGACGGAACAACCCGGCAAGTTAAACACCCCAATTTTCTCTTTTGCTTTTGTCGCTTTCGCACGCTAGCCCTAAAGATAGTTCAAACAAGGCTTCATTCAACTATTGATTTGTTTCGCCTTGATTAAGTCTCGTAACAAAACATTATCGAAACGTTTATTGATGTCTTGATGAAGTTTATCTGCGATGTCGCTAACTTCTGGTGAAAGCTTGATATGCTTATATTTCCACATACTTTCATGCCCTCTCAAAGCCTGTAATATTTGAGCTACACTAATCTGATCTGTGGAATGGCCTGGCACTAACATATCGGCCTTTTCACCCGCAACAATAAGTAGGCCGCCTGAAATCAACTTATCGATAATTTTTCGGCTCGCAACCGCTGGGATCGTATGTAGATGTTCGATATCTACTTGAAGAACCGGACTTTCTGTTGACTCAAACCTACGTGCAATATTCACCATAATATCGAGCCCAACTTTTTCGCTGACCTCCGGAGAAGGATCTAACTCCTGCGCCTTTGTGATATGGCTTTCATGCTGGTGATAAAACGCAATACTCGACCCTAGCAGTAAAATTAGCCAGTTTACGTACAACCAAATCAGTAACAAAATACCGACGGCAAAACCGGAATAGATCGCATCGTACTTAGACGAATTTACGACGAAGGCCGTAAAGAGAATGCTTGAAGCCTGCCACGCACTTCCACCCACGACACCGCCCACCAAAGCACTTTTAAAGTTAACTCGAGTATTTGGCATTAGAATATAAAACATGGTAAATGTCAGAATAATCATAAAGAAAGGCATCAGTTTGGTCATCATTAAGATCACCGTGCCAAAGGGTTCAATTGAAGCGATACTTTGAACCAGGCTGGAATTCATTGTTGACGCGGTTAGACTAATAGCAGCAACCACCAAGACTGGACCAACCAGCACAACGATCAGGTAGTTACTGAAACGCTGCCCCAAGGAACGCAATTCCGGTGCGAACCAAATCGTATTAAATGCCTTTTCTATCTTCTGGATTAGGGAGATAACCGTATAGAACAATATAATAAAACCAAGAAAGCCCAGTACACCAACCTTCATATTATCGACGAAGGACAAAACACTATTATGTATTTCGATGCCTTTAGCCCCCATCGGTTCAAGGAAGCTATAGAGCATCGGGGTAAAACGGTCTTGTACATTGAAAGCTTTCAAAACTGAAAAGCTCAAGGCCAGCATAGGGACAATCGAAAGAATCGTCGTATAAACAAGACTCATTGCGTGAAGCGTTATTTGCCCGGTAGCGATATCACGGATCACAACATAAAGAATTCGAAGGGCGTCCCGAAGCAAAGACATAAGGGGATTCATTGAGGGCTTTGGTGAGGCTAAAAGCCAGGCTTCAGCGTCCTTCCATTGATCTAGCAAGTTTTTCAAAATGACCTACCCTGTCGTGACAGCATCAATCTCACAAATCAAAGCAGCTAAGCCAGAGATTACCTCTTCCGCAAGTAAACCCGGAGCTTCACCTAGATCTATTTTATGCTGAAGATCAGCAGCCTTCGCCGATAGAGATGACGCTCTGATATTCCCGGCACTGCCTTTCAAGCCGTGAGCAAGGCGTGACATTAACTCTGTATCGCCCTGCTGCTGAGCATTTAGAAACTCTTCTTCAAACGTCACAAAGCTACCTTTGAAAGAGGACAATACCTGCTTAACAATATCCATATTGTTCATAAAAGTTTCTGTTAGCTTGTCCATGTCGATGCATTGGCTCTCGCTAGTTTGATCACTCATTGTCTATTGAACTCCATTCTTCATTGATACAAAGCCATATCTCGAAAAAAGCGGTATACTTGAGGCTGTGAAACTTACATTGATACATTGTTCTATTTTTAAGATTAGCAGACATTATCACAGACACATACTCGATAACGACTTTCAGGCTTTCACCCGTACCTCGATAAAAGAAATGGCCTCAATATTAAAGTAAGTTATTGGTTTTCATATACAAATATACCGATCCAACACCACTATTTATGTATAAGTTTTTTGAAAAGCTGGTAGAGCCGTTTCCTCCCGAGCATCCGGAACAACCACCGAAGGGTTTATTCGACTTTTGTGTGTACTATACACAAGGAATATTCCCCTTACTTTTTATCATGGGCGGGCTCACTGCCTTAATTTCCATCATGGAAGTTACGCTGTTTGGTTTCCTCGGACAGCTGGTAGACTGGCTGTCGAACAAAACACCTCAAACACTTTGGCAAGATGAAGGGAATACCCTTATTGCTCTAGGTGCAGTGATTCTTTTCGTCATTCCTCTTACTGTTTTGCTTCACTCAACCGTTATTCACCAAGCCTTGTTGGGCAACTATCCAATGCGAATTAGATGGTTAGCTCATCGGTACTTGCTTGGTCAAAGCTTTTCTTTTTACCAAGATGAGTTCGCTGGCCGCATAGCAACCAAAGTGATGCAGACTGCGCTTTCGGTTCGCGAAACCGTAATGAAGCTGCTCGATGTACTGCTCTACGTCAGTATTTATTTCATAGGTATGACTAGCGTCGTCACAGCGAGTGATGCCAGATTAAGCATTCCTCTTTTAATTTGGCTACTTTGCTATGGCTCCAGCCTTTATTACTTCATCCCTAAACTTCGTGATATTTCTACTCGTCAGGCAGATGCGCGCTCCAGCATGGTCGGAGCTGTGGTAGACAGCTACACCAACATTGAAACAGTGAAACTCTTCTCTCATAGCCAGCGTGAAGCAGAGTATGCAAAACGAACAATGGGCGACTTCCTTGAAACCGTTCACCCTCAAATGCGCTTGGTCACCCGGCTCAATGTGACAGTATGGGTATTGAATTCCCTCCTGTTATTCTCGATCTCATCTCTTTCAATCTGGCTTTGGATAAACGAAACCATTTCGACTGGAGCCATAGCTGTTGCGATTGCGCTAGCACTCAGGCTCAATGGCATGTCCCAATGGATTATGTGGGAAGTGTCCAGCCTGTTCGAGAATATCGGTTCAGTACAAGACGGTATCAGCACACTTTCAAAAGAACGAGCCGTGCTTGACTCAGACAATGCCAAAGCGCTTGAACTAAGCGATGGTAATATTGATTTTCAGAGGATTTCGTTTGAATACGAATCTGGCCGTCCGGTTATCAGCGAGCTTGATTTGCATATAAAAGCTGGCGAAAAAATTGGTCTGGTTGGCCGCTCAGGTGCTGGAAAGTCAACTCTGGTAAACCTCTTACTTAGATTCTACGACCTTTCTTCGGGCAACATCAGAATTGACGGGCAAGCTATTGCTGACATTAAACAAGAGAGCCTGCGCGAGCATATCGGCATGGTGACCCAAGATACTTCCCTGCTTCACCGCTCTGTGCGCGATAACATCCTTTATGGAAATCCCGAAGCCTCTGACGATGATCTGATCCGTGCAGCCAAACAAGCCCATGCTCACGAATTCATTCAAGAACTAAGTGACCTGGACGGACGACAGGGCTATGACGCTCATGTAGGCGAGCGTGGCGTGAAGCTTTCTGGCGGTCAGCGTCAGCGTATTGCGATTGCCCGAGTCTTATTGAAGAACGCCCCAATACTTGTTCTGGATGAAGCCACGTCTGCTTTGGATTCGGAAGTCGAAGCTGCGATTCAACAAAGTTTATATACCTTAATGGAAGGCAAGACAGTCATTGCGATCGCTCATCGCTTATCTACCATCGCCGCACTAGACAGACTGATCGTATTAGACGAAGGCAAGATTGCCGAGCAAGGCAGCCACACAGAGCTACTTGCCCAAAACGGTATTTATGCGCAACTTTGGGCTCGACAGTCGGGTGGTTTTATCGGAGATTAAAACTTTGGGGTCAGAGTAAAAACTATTATTTTTACTCTGCCCCCAAATCTTGCCTTAACCAAACACCACTGTTTTATTTTCGTGGATAATAACCCTCTCTTCCAGGTGCAAACGCAAACCTCGTGCTAATACATTCTTCTCGGCATCTTTACCTAAGCGAACCATATCTTCTATCGTATTACTGTGACTAATACGAATCACATCCTGGTCGATAATAGGCCCTTCGTCCAAATCTTGAGTGACATAGTGACAGGTTGCACCAATCAATTTCACGCCTCTGTCATAAGCTTGATGGTAAGGCTTTGCCCCAGCAAATGAAGGTAAGAAGCTATGATGAATATTGATCACGCGTCCTGCATATGTCTCACACAGGTCAGCAGGTAAAATCTGCATATAGCGAGCAAGTACCACCAAGTCGGTCTGGTATTCATCCACCAAGCTACTAACCTGGTCGAAAGCAGCTTGTTTGTTTTGTGGGTCTACCGGCACATGGTGATAAGGAATATCGTGCCATTCAACCATACGGCGTAAATCATCGTGATTGGATATCACTGCCACAATTTCCGCATCCAGCTCATTGCTGTGCCAGCGATGTAGTAGATCCGCTAAACAATGGGATTCCTTTGAAGCCATCAACACGACGCGTTTCTTAGTATTAGAATCGCTAATACTCCATGACATGGAAAACTCTTTGGCAATGGGTTCAAACACTGTTTTGAAGTTTTCCAGATCAAAAGGAATCGAACTCGCCTTGATCTCATTGCGCATAAAAAACCAGCCGTTCTTCTGGTCGGCATGGTAACTCGCTTCAGTGATCCAACCATTATAAGTTGCCAGAAAGTTACTGACTTTTGCGACTATACCAGTACGGTCAGGGCAAGAAACGACAAGACGATAGGTTTGTTCCATAATATTTTACTGCTTCCACAATCGTTTAAGGACTAATTTGTATTCAGACATAGGCGCTCAAAATAAAAAAGAGAGCCACGAAGACTCTCTTTATTATAGATAGGTCTGAGATAATTCAAGCTTATCTCTTATTCAGACTTTGCCGCAATGATCTTCGCCTGCCATTCTTTTGGCGCAGTCTGGTGAACTGAAATACCCTGACTATCAACGGCAACTGATACTGGCATGTCAACCACATCAAATTCATAAATAGCTTCCATACCTAGTTCAGGGAAGGCAACCACTTCAGCATTCTTGATTGCTTTTGACACCAAGTAAGCCGCGCCACCCACTGCCATCAAGTATACTGATCCGTATTCTTTAATCGCATCAATCGCCACCTGGCCACGCTCGGCTTTACCGATCATGCCCATCAGGCCAGTTTCTTTAAGAATGGTATGTGTAAATTTATCCATACGTGTTGCCGTAGTCGGGCCAGCAGGGCCAACAACTTCCTCACGAACCGGATCAACAGGCCCAACGTAGTATATAAAGCGGCCTTTCAAATCTACTGGCAGCTCTTCACCATTGGCTAGCATCTCAGTCATTTTCTTATGAGCTGCATCGCGGCCAGTCAGCATTTTACCTGAAAGCAAAACCGTATCGCCCGGCTTAAGGTCGGCGACGTCTTCTTTAGTCACGTTATTCAAATCAATGCGCTTAGCACTGTCGCCAGCTTCCCAAGTAATCTCAGGCCAGTCTTCAAGACTTGGAGGTGTTTGCAATGCCGGGCCGGAGCCATCTAACACAAAGTGAGCATGACGTGTGGCAGCACAGTTTGGAATCATTACGACAGGCAATGATGCAGCATGCGTTGGATAGTCGTTAATTTTTACGTCCATAACCGTTGTTAAGCCACCAAGGCCTTGAGCACCGATACCCAGGTCGTTGACCTTATCCATAATCTCTAAACGTAACTCTTCAACACGATTTTGAGGGCCACGCTTACGAAGCTCATGAATATCAATCGGCTCCATCAAAGCTTCTTTCGCCATCACGGCAGCTTTTTCAGCTGTACCACCGATGCCTATACCCAACATGCCTGGCGGGCACCAGCCAGCGCCCATCGTAGGAACCGTTTTCAGAACCCAGTCAACAATACTGTCACTAGGGTTCAACATCGCCATTTTTGACTTATTCTCGGAACCACCGCCTTTTGCAGCAACTTGGACGTCGACAGTGTTGCCTTCGACAATCTCATAGTGGATCACAGCAGGTGTATTGTCTTTAGTATTCTTACGAGCGCCGGCAGGGTCATCTAGGATTGAAGCACGTAAGACGTTATCTGGATGAGTGTAAGCACGACGTACACCTTCATTTATCATATCAGTCAGGCTTAATTCAGCATCCCACTGCACATCCATACCGACTTTAACGAATACAGTCACGATACCGGTATCCTGACAAATTGGTCGCTTACCTTCTGCACACATACGTGAATTGATGAGTATTTGTGCCATTGCATCTTTAGCAGCTTGGGACTCTTCTTTTAAATACGCTTCATGGACGGCATCAATAAAGTCTTTTGGGTGATAGTAGGAGATAAACTGCAGGGCATCTGCAACGCTATCAATTAAATCTGCTTGACGAATTGTGGTCATAGTCACTCTCTAACGTTTTTCTTTAATTAATAAACTGCTGAGGCTCTTAAGCTTTTGGCCAGGCCCATGTTGTGTTTATCAATTAATACATGGCTGATCACCCACTCATCTTCTGAGCGATCAATTATTGGGGTACTGAATTGTACTCTGATTGAAGATGAGTTTGTAGTCACACCTACAAAGCTTAAACGACGGTTAAATTCGTTACAGCTACTAAGCAAGTGCATCTAATTCTTTGCGCTAAAAAATTAGACAAATTGCTTTTTCGTGTCTACGTTTAATCTAGGTCAAAATTTTTAGGCCTGGTGGTGTGTGTTGCTGAATTTAAACAGATAAAACCAAGCAAGCATCCACCATCTAGCCACTACTTATTTGAGACAACGTTTAGGAAAGGTCTTATCCATGTATAAAAAAACCTTATTAAGTGTCGCGATTGCGTCAGCATTATCATTAACAGGCTGTCTGGACACTACTGATCCAGAAAACAACCCGAAAGAAAGAGATAACGAAAACTCACAGACGACCCCTCCGTCATCTGAGCAACAGGCGAATATTGAGCAGAACGAAAATAACCTCTACCCAGTATTTAACCCTGCTACCGGAGAGTTTCCTAAGCCAAATGACCTTTTACTACAAACAACGGATCCCGACGGTTCCTATGCTATCCCTGGTCTAGCCGAGAAAATTGCTGCAGGCACAGAAACACCACCTGAAGTCGCACTTGAGTATCTTAGTGGCGCATCCTTAACAGCCCCAATCGATATCGAAATTGGCCAAGGCATAGCAGGGTCCGACATAACAGATACGATAAACACAGATACGGTTATCGCAGAAAGCTTTATTAATGTTGGAGGCGCTCCTGTTCCTAACCCTGCCCAAAGCGTATTTCTGTTAGAACTAGAATATGCTGGTGGCGACCC
The DNA here is from genome assembly GCF_001635235.1 of Oleiphilus sp. HI0117. NCBI lineage: Bacteria > Pseudomonadati > Pseudomonadota > Gammaproteobacteria > Oceanospirillales > Oleiphilaceae > Oleiphilus > Oleiphilus sp. HI0117. The sequence goes on from NZ_LWGA01000653.1 coordinate 10,356, forward strand.
TCTTAAAGGACTAGTCAACGAAGAATCCCCTACAGTTACTGACGCCATTACAGCAGCACAAGCCAGTGGTGGAGATTTATCGGCAGCAGGAGAACTTCTAGGAATAGCGGCTTCACCTAAGTATAGCGCTGAAGTCATTACCCGAGACAAAGTCGTTGGCGGCGAACGAGTAGAAACAAGTTACATACGAATCCAACCTTTAGAGCCTTTAAACCCTAACAAGCGCTACATTGTTGCACTGACCGATGAAATCAAAGATACCGAAGGAAAGTCTTTGATCAAACACCCTGGTATAGCCAACTATGCTGCCCTCGCTGATGAAAATCGAGAACCCGCCAACCCTCTCCTTGACGATGTGCAAGCTCAAATTGATTTCTGGGAAAAGGTTACCGCGAGCTATTTAGGCAACCTAACCAATGCGGCACGCCCAGATGATCAGCAATTAACTGAAGACAACATTGTTTTTACAAGTGGCTTTACCACTTCTAATGACACAAAAGTTGTCGACTATATGGTAGACCCTACCGAGTGGGCAACGAATACGGTTAAGACTCTTGTGACAACTGGCGCAGCAAAAGCGGCAGTTGATGCCGGCGCAGAAGATTATGCAACCATTAAAGGCGCTGTTGATACAGCAATCAGCAACTGGACCGCAGAGAGCTTCAATCCAGCTTTAGCAGGGTGTGATACCTATCCTGCTGGCGATGCACGCTTTGCATGCGCCGGTACCGGTATGATCACTGCAGCAAAAGCAGGTGGAATGTCTTTTCCTGAGCCCGCAGCCGATGATAGCGTAGCTTTCGACACACCGCGAGACCTAAGAACAGTATCAGCATTTATTACCGATGCAATCGCTCCAGTAGGTGCCGTAAACATTTCTGAAGGCTCCTTGACGATTCCTTACTATTCAGGTGTACCTGATACACGAGGCGTAAGCGATGGAACCGAAGCGAGACTTGTAGGCGAATGGTGGAAAGCAGATTCAACCTTAGCCACTCAAATAAATACTGCTTTTAACCTAGAGGCACTTGGCGCAGCTCTGCCACAAGCGACGACATCAAATGTTGTGAATCATTTGTTTCCGTTCCCAGCAAAGAACTCTACAGAAGAAATACCGGTATTAGCAATCTTCCCGGCAGATGACTCGAATATGCCGGCAGATGGTTATAAAACTGTTATTTACCAGCATGGTATTACAACTGATCGAAGTGTTGCCCTAGCACTCGGTAGCGCCATTGTTGCGAACAGCGGTGGAACCGTTGCGGTACTCGCGATTGATCAACCACTTCATGGTATTGATGCGATTTCTGAAGAAGGCCGCCTGGCATACGCAGCACAATTCCTTGCTGGTGGTCAGCTAGCTGGTTTCCCAGAGTCATTAGCTCCTGGCGATACCAATAATCAAGCTTTAGTTGATGGCACTCTTGCCACCACATTCGTGACAACATCATTAGACTCAGCGACAGTTATTGATGCGAGTGACGGTATTAGCGCCGCTGAAGCTGACCTGATTACTGAAACTTTTGCGGGAACCATCGCTGAAACAGTTGTAACCGGACAATTGCACGGCTCACTGATTGATATCACCGACGGAATCGACGGGACCGAAGCTGGCTATATTTCTGCTGCACTAAGCGGAGATCTTACCTACAATGTCGTAGCTGCTCAGTTAAACGGTACATTAATCGATATCACCGATGGCATTGACGGCACTGAAGATGCAACCATCAATGGCACAATCACGGCCGCATTAGGCGATGCAAGCGGAAATCCAACGCTTGATGCGACTGTTCAAAACCTTACAGCCCTAGAAGCAGCAGCTTCAAGCCTCCAAAGCTTACAGCTTGCGGCACAAGGTCTTGGCTTAATGCAGAATACTATTGAAAACGGTGCTAGCCAGATCCCTGGTCTAGGACAAGGTTCTGCCGATGAGCGTCACTTTGGCTTTGGCGGCGGTGTTACCAACGTTGTACCGATGGATTTCGCTGACGGCACCGTGGGCAGCTCCTCATCAGACCCTATCGATTGCTCCAACACGGGTTCTGGTGCATTCACGATTAACCCACTTAGCTTCCTAACTAGCCGTGATAACTTTAGACAGCACATGTCTGACTTAATGACTCTGCGTCTGTCTATTCCAACCATGGATATCGATGGAATAGATGATAACGGGCCAGAAGGTGATGGCTTTGACTTAAACGGAGACGATGTTCACTTTATTGCTCACTCTTTAGGTACCTTTAACGGCATTCCATTTGTCGAAATCGCGAACCAAACCAGTAGAACTGAAGATAACATTGTGTCTGCAAACTTTTTAACGCCAGGTGGCAACATTGCACGACTAGCAGAGAATTCCCCAGTATTTGCGCCGGGTATACTGCTAGCATTGCAATCTGCTGCTGGTTTACAAAGAGGCGATGCAGACCTTGAGACCTTCCTTAACGTTCTTCAAGCGTCATTTGACTCTTTTGATCCAATTAACTTTGTAGGCAACTTGAGTAGCACCACTTCTACAACCAAAGCCTTATTTAGCGAAGTGGTTGGCGATGTATTTATTCCAAATAATGCATCTCCCGCTGTTGACGTTGTACAACCAGCGAATATCGGCTGCAACGCAAACCCATACGCCGGCATCTCGCTTGGTGAAGGTACAGCGGCTCCTCTAGCAGGGACAAGTCCACTGCAAACTGCTTCCGGTGCTGTAAGCATTGGAGACTCAACTGATGAAGCAAGCATTAACTTCATTCGTTTTGAGAGTGACAGTGGTGCTCTACACACGACCCCTGCAGCGGCAGCTTCCTCTGCTGAGGCACCTGCTTTTGCAGAGTTTGTTACACAAGCAGCATCTTTCGTATTAAATGACGGTGAAGAAATCACTGTTGGGGATAGTGACCTGATAGTCGACGCCGAATAAAATGTAAGGAAACTAAAAGCCTCCGGCCTAACACCCGGAGGTTTTTTTTGCCCTTAAACCTCATCACTAATTGAGCTAGCTCAACCCCCTCTTCCCAAACTCAAGTCATACTAAGCACGTCCAAACTCAATACCAGCCCGACTTCAAAGCCAAAAAGCCGGGAGTGCGCATTTGGAAATTGCTGACGTCTTACTCGACATCCTTATCATTCTTGTTGTCGCCAGGGTGCTTGGCGATATTTCTCGCTATTTTGGCGCACCGAGTGTTATTGGCGAACTCTGCGCTGGCATTTTGATTGGCCCGAGCTTATTCGCATGGGTAGAGGTCAACGAGATTATATTTTTCTGGGCGAAATTGGCGTCATTCTATTGCTGTTTGACGTAGGATTGGAGACTGACCTAGGGAAGCTTGTATCCTCAGGCAAAAGTCTACTGTCGTGGCGCTAGGAGGCTTTATCGCGCCCTTTCTTGGTGGCTTTGCGGCAAGTTACTGGTACTTTGAACTATCACTACTTGTATCACTGTTTATCGGCGGAACCTTAACCGCCACCAGCATTGGCATCACCATTCGAACACTTTCAGATCTTAACCGACACCAAAGCGACGAAGGACAGGTAACATTGGGCGCCGCCGTACTCGATGATATTCTCGGCGTAATACTTCTTGCCCTACTCTATGACTTCTCAGTCAACGGCAATATCGACCTTATGAGCGCCGGTAGAGTTTTCTTATTTGTCGCGATATTTTTCTGCTTGGCTCCAATTCTCGCCAAGCTGTTTTCTCGAATTATCCAAATATTAGATAAAAGAATTAACGACCCAGGATTAATTCCAACCACTATTGTCGCATTAGTATTGTTCTTTGCCTGGCTCGCTCATTTATTTGGAGCCCCGGAATTACTCGGAGGCTTTGCCGCCGGACTAGCTTTATCGCGCCGCTTCTTTTTACCTTTCGGCATAGCGCTACATAGTTCACCCAAGTTCTCTCACAAAGTGGAAGTACAGATAAAACCCATCGTTCAACTATTCACACCAATATTCTTTGTATCCGTCGGTCTTTCGATGGATCTACGCTCGGTCGATTGGTCTTCATCATTCTTGTGGGAGTTTTCTTTAATATTACTTGTCTTGGCTATATGCACAAAGTTCGCCGGAGCCCTACTTATTAGCGAACCTCTAGCCAAACGTATCGTCATAGGAATGAGCATGGTGCCACGTGGCGAGGTTGGCCTGATATTCGCAGGCCTAGGTGCTTCTGCAAATATTTTTACAAATGAGGTCTATACAGCCTTAATCATGGTCATCGCCTACACTACCGTGCTATCACCTTTTTGGATAAAGCTCTATTACAAAAAATATGGACATTTATTGGGGGATATTGAAAAAACCAAAGGTAATACCGACTACGGCGCTACTTTCTTATAAATCCATCCAGAGCGCGCCAAACATTGATTACGTCTTAGGATAAGCCTGGTTAATTTCTTTAGTGGCTGCTCAAGCCCTTCTGTATAAGCAAAGGCATGTCGCTTAAGCTCCCCATTCTCCGATTGGGTAGTGATAGTATTGTTATATAAAGCGCTAAAAGCACCATTATCACCCGCACCTTTCGACATTACGAGTTCAAGTAAAAAAGCATGATAATCCTGATTGACTCGCTCAAGCACGGATATATTGGAAACAGTTTGTTCACCTAGCCCTAAAGAAATCCCACCCATTACAGATTCAGTACAACGATCGAACTCTTGACTTAGCGGCACCTGCTGATTGCTCTTTATTCCAAAATCTGAGTGTTCAAAAAATACATACGACTCCCTAGACTCTATCGAGCTAAGGTAGTCATCCATGAACGGACTACTTGAGCAGGCTAAAAGAGAGAGTGACATTAAAAGCAGAAGAATAATTCTAGAAATATGCACTGTGATCTCCTAAGCACTTAAATTAAGATATAACACAACCTAAAGCAGTTTGTTCTATTAAGTAAATAAAACCCTACCTGGCGGCCGTATTTGGAGAATAAAGGCTGAATATTTGTTTTAACTTGGGAAAACTTGTTAAGTTAGATCGACTTTTGATAACTAAGAAAGGATTGGTACCAGTGGGCGGACTCGAACCGCCACGTCCCGAAGGACAAGGGATTTTGAATCCCTCATGTCTACCAATTTCATCACACTGGCCCAGATGCGGCGCATTATACGCCATACAGAAAAATGATCAACCGCTATCAATGATTTTATTTATATTTACTCATGTAATTAGCAACTTACCTAAGAATAAAGCCGCAAGGAGAAACTAGCTAATTATCTTCAACTAACAATTTTAGCTCCAGAGTACCTATTTCCATATGCTCAATAGAAATAAGCTCTTCGTCACTTTCAATACTGGATGTTTGCCCAAGAATATCTCTGGTAGTGTTAACCAATAGAAATCGTTCACCACCATCCTTAGTAGAGTCAAGCTGAAAAAAGCCCTCTAAATAACCATGAGCGAGCCAAGTTTCAGAATGATACTTTAATAAGGGGCCCGTAAATATACGCAGTGGCTGCTTATCGCTATCCAAAGTAACTAACTGAGGAAAGAATACACCATTATCAATGCCAAAACGTTTATGACGCCGTACAAAGCTTCTTATGCTTAAAGCTTGCTTTTCTTTGGTTTGCGGTAAGCTCAACAACAAAAAACGACTATCGCCACCTGAAAACCGATAAGGTAGCTGATCTTCGTTCATTTCATAGTAGTGAGCTTTACCTAATTCAAGTTCGATAAAGTCAACATTTGGTAGTGTTTGGCAGCAAGTACTTGAGAAACCATCAAAGTAGTCATCAGAAGTAAAGTTTTTAGCAAACAAAGCCGCGGCAAAAGGGTCAGCGCTTTCAGGAAGGTCGGCACTGGCTGCGGACTTCTCCAAAACACTTGCTTCCGTAAATTCGATTTTTTTCTCTCTTTCTTTTTCGAGAGCAGCCTGGACAGCATCAGCGTCATAATCAATATTGCGAACCGTTCCATCAGCATCGACTACTGTATAGTAGCGAGAACCTTCACTACTCGGTCGCCCACCGTCGATTAATAGCTTATCACCATCCACAAATTCCTCAGAGTTAACGCGCGTTGCATCGAAATCGTTAAGTGGTGGCGCCCTACGAATAGCGCCAAGAACCTTAGAGCGCTCTAATCTTTCGGTTTCAATATATTCTTTTTCAAAAGGACTTAAGGAATCACCAACATCACCAAGATATTCATTGTCGGTTACGTTCTGGGATTTTGGACTAACAGGTGGTTCAGGAGGCAGCTCTAACTTTGCTTGCTGCTGAGGCTCTTCAGGTTCTGGCTGTGAGTCGATGACAGGCACATCGGCTTGCTGAGCATCATCTACCTTCTTTGCGGAATATCCACCAAAGCTATCTTGTTCAACACTATAGCGTTCAGCAAGAGCTTCCAAAGAAAAGACACACAAAGCTACAAGCAATACTACAGTCGATCTCGAATAGTTCAGCTTCATATAGACCTAGAATTTTCGGTTAAAAGAAATACCCATTCCAAATACTCGAGATGTAAACTTCACATTCAAGCCCGCATAGGGGTTATAAATTACGTTAGTCAAATTCGTACAGTTCAAATTACAACTTGTATTAGAAGGAATGTAATCATCAGACTGCATATAGAATATGCTTGCACTGATATCGGTTCGTTTATCCCACTTGTAGCCAAACCCGGTACCCCACATTTTCATATCACCAACGGGAAGCGGACCAAAAACATCACGCTCGGCTGGTGAAGTTCGTAACTCTAACCCAAACCTGACATCCAGACGAGAATTAACATGCTTAGTTAAACCGAAACCAAAGTGCCAGGTATCACGTAAGCCAATAGGCAAAGTCAGAGAACGACCTGTGACCAACCCCGACAATAGTCGAGCTGTTGTTAGCATTTCCAGAGTTCTATCAAAGTAAAAAGTCCATTCTTCCCACTGACTCCAATCAGTCCATGTCGCATCCACATTGAGGGTATAATCAGGAGTAAGGCGAACTCTCATACCCGTCTTAAACATCTGAGGGATTTTCAAGTCGAGGTTCACATTCCCGGATTCATAGGGAACACCTCTTGGGAGGCCCAGTATTGCAGCGGTAATCGCACCAATGATTGACGCGTTAAAACCGTTCCAGAAAGCTGTCCACTCATCGGTATAGTCCATGAAGAACGTACCTTTAAGCTCCATATCTGCTTCGCTGTAATAGGTTGCTCCCCACGAGAACCAATCTGTCGGCTCCCACAACACACCAAGATTATATGTTGGCGACAAGGTTTGCTGCATATCCATATCGATACGCCCGATATCGTCCCATGGCCCAATATTTCCTTGGCACATAGATAAGAAAGGCTGCAGAGGGTCTCGACGCTGACCGATAGGCTTATCGAACTCACAAGCAAATGCATCCTGAAGTATTTCAACAACCGCAATCAACAAGTTAGGTGCACGGTTATGCTGCGCTATATAGAATCCTTGATGACTAAACTGAATGCCCATGCCAACAGACCATTCATCATTAATCTCGTACCCAACAGCCGGAGAAAAGTAAGTAAAACGCTGAATTGCTGCTTCTTTACCCAAAAATCGACCAGGGTCTTCCAGCTCTTTGTACAAAGCTAAAGCGGAGTGGATATAATTTTTATTTGCAAAAGTAAACTTTGAACCAGGAGGGTTTACCGAAAAGCCAATCTGCGGAGGTAGTATCGTTGGGCCATTCCACACCCATTGCTGCAAACCAAAGCCAGGTAGATATAAAGAAAGCCTGTTAGTATGGCTCTTACCTCGACCATCGCCTCCTACTACAGGGTCTCTCGGTACGGTAGGGTCATAGGTATTAAAGCCTGTACCATCTAAACCAAACAACTGATAGTCATCAGGGGCAGTAAATACGGCATCAAGATCCAAACCAATTAATAACTGATCAACCTCAAAGTGACGCTCTTTGAGTCGGGTAAGCTGAGCGGGGTTATGGTAAACCGCTGAAACACCAGGATTTACGTCAGCCTGCATCGCATTACCCAAGGAAAGAGCCTTAGTATCAATCGTAATGCCGTTCGCTAGCTGAGCTACAACTTGGGGAGGGAAAGCAAACGTAGCAATCAATACGACCACCAGCAGTTTCTTTACTTTCCAATGCAATGATTTCACCAATTAATTCCTTTTCCCATTACTATTCTAAAGATTAAACAAGTGCGCTCGAGAGCAAAGCAGTCATCACCTTACTCCTGACACATGATTACCAGTTGAAAGCACCTATATTAATTGGATAAGAGATCCCCATACTTAAGTCAGACGCATCTTCAGTAAGCCCAAAGCCAAAGCTAACGTTTGTAATCGTCTTAGGGTCAACACGAATACCCAGTGAGAAGTTCATCGAACCACTCACCGAGTCAGGCGAAACTGCCGTCCCCGAACCAACGAAAGTTAATTTAGTTTCAGTACTATAACCAACCTGGGTCGATATACTTAAAGAGGTGTCATAAGAAAGAGAGTAAGAAAAGCCCCCTGAGAAAGAATAGCTCTGCCCTTGGTGAACAGTCTTGAGGAGATTCCCGCCTCGAGGTTGGTTCAAACCACTTTGCTCAAAGGAGTAGCTGGAACTCAGCGAGCCAAACAATACAACTGGGTCCAATACCTTCGATACACTTAAACCCGTTGAAACAGAGTAAGTACCACTACCCGTAGACAAGCGCTCATTAGGGTTAATTTCATAAGGACTGACACCTGTTTTAGTACTTAAGGTAGTACTTAGGGTGACTGTCGCCTTACCTGGTACATAAGCAAAAGGCTGCCAACGCAAACCGAAACTCACATCCCCCCACTCCGTTGCAGATAGTGAGTTCTGAGTATCGTAGCGTGAAGATAAAGGTATCCGGGCATTTAGAGTAAGGTTATTCAGAACTCCGTAGTCAAAGCTAAAGGAGTTTGTAAAGGAATGTGTTCCAGAGGGGTTTACGTCCAGATTTCTAACCACGCCATTCTGAACATCCAAGGCAATTCTCGAATCAGAGATATAAGAGTAATCCAGAGAATAGCTTAAAGACTTTCCACCCGCTTTGAGCAAGGAATAGTTTTTCTCAGCCGCCTGGAAAACCTCTTCCAATTGCTTGGTAGAGTCCTCATCATCTGACTGTCTGGCTAAGGCATCTCGCGCCTTATCAACATTACTTTCTTCAGCACTAATATCCGAAACAAACAGCACGGTTGATGCCAGTAGCACGCATCTAATGACCCAAGAGTTCATTACCTATTCCTTCTATCTTTATAGTTTGTGTCAGTGACTCTTACACGCAGTAACAACTAACCACTTTCCTAATACGAGCAATGCTGCTCACATTTCTTACACGACATATACTTATTCAAAAACTAGTTTCGACGATAATGTAAAAACTTCGTACCATTATCGAAAGTAGTATTCCCAAACTCATCTGTCTGGTTTTTACGGCGCTCTATCTCGTTATTCAATAAATACCGCAAATTATCTTTGTAGTCCGGAGTATAATCAAAAGCCTGCAAAGACAATGTCTGATCATCAATAAAGCGTAAGTCTTCTTCTCTTAACTCAAGCCCATCAATTGGTTTTGTATTCCCTGGAAAGATAACGAACAATACATTTTGATCCCACTTTTCTTTAAAGCGTTCGAGAGTAAAGGTTATATTTCCTTTGGAAGGGTCAGCAATAAAAACACGCCCATCCTTGATTGTCTTAACAACCACGAAATGCTTAAAGCCTGCGTAATGTATTGGCACGATAGCTGGATGATCCAGCTCAATCAAATCCTTTAACTCAGCCTTGAAGCCCCCAGCCGGAAAGCCCAGCGCGGTTACCAAACGCTTCATATCCAGCATTGAAAAGCCTCGACGCTCAACGATTCGCTCATTTTCACCGTAGTGAAGCAAACCTTCCATCACCTGGCGTTCTTGAAAGTTGCGCCCAAGATAATGCTGCAATACAGTCGTTAATGCTGCAGATCCACAGCTATAGTCATACGCCTGCCTAACAATATTACGGTATAAAACGCTAGATAAAGGTTCGACAACAGCTCTTTCTCGAACAAACGATTCACCCTCATTTAGGGCGACAGTATAATGCACGATCCCATTCGGCTGAGGTTCGATATCTTTAAATTGATGCACCAGATTCAAAAGAAGTATTGATGCTGTTGTTACAAGAACCATATTTCCATTTGCCTTAGGTTTCCGTTAAGTTTTTCCGCTTTCTATGCCGAAAAAATTATTACGTAAAGATACATTAATTACTTGAAAGGGAAAGATAACCAGTGCTCAAAATATGCTGAGACTAACCGGAACACCAATGATAATGCTCATTCTCTTAGAAAGGCCTTAATTGCGCCCAACATTGTTTCACCGATGCCAGACAGAAAAAAAGAGGCTTCACGCCTCTTTTAGATTTAGAATTTTTCTATCTCGGCGGCACTGACCGCCATTTCCTGGTAATTCCGATAATCAACTGCTCCGATGCTGGAGCCAAGCATATTGGATATTGAGAACAGCTCCATGGACGTCGCACTTTCAGCACTACCCTGGTGAACCTCATTAAGTACGATCACCGCGTAATCTCCACCCATAATTTCGAACCCAACAATATTATCTGCAAACTGTTCTTGCTTAGCTAAGGTAAACAGCTTGGTAACAACTTCACGGTTCAACATCACATCATCCCGTCGAACACCGTTATGCTGCTTCCAATTCACGCCCATTTCTTGAGCGACAGCAACAGCATCCTCACCCGCTGCGATTCTTGAACGATAAGCCTCTCCAACCGATGCCGCAAACTCTGCTGACTTACTTACTTTAATTTCGTCACGCACCTGCTCTTTTACAGATTCAAGCGGCAAAATGCTAGGCTCATGCAAAGCATCAACTCTAAACACAACAGAGCGACCTTCCGCAAATTCAATCAACTCACTGTTATTTTGCTCAGTAACCAGCTCATCCGAAAACAGCACCTTTTGTACTCTCGGGCTTGCGAAAATTTCATTCACAGTATCGCTAGAAACCCCAGCCAACTGCCTCACTTCAAGAGACAGCTCATCAGCTGCCTCTGCCAGATCAGGAGAAGAGTAAGTAATATCTGCAACATTTTCGGCCAGCTCCGCATATAACTGGTCAGCTTCTTCCTTACGATAACGCTCTTCAAGACCAGCACGCATTTCTTCAAATGCCGGAATTTCATTTGTTTCAATCGACTCAAGCTTAATCAAGTGATAACCAAATTCGGTCTTAACCGGAGCGGATACTTCTCCAGCGGCAAGCGCAAACAAAGCGTTCTCAAAATCCGCAACATACACGCCTTTACCAGAACGACCCAAATCACCTCCAGCAGACGCAGAACCTTCATCTTCTGACAACTCTTTAGCCAATGAATCGAACGCTTCACCTGCTAACAACCTAGCTTCTACTGCTTTGATTTTATCCAGTGCCTGCACTTCAGTCGTATCGTCATCAATTTTAATCAATATATGAGCAGCCGTTCGTTCTTCTTCACCTACGAATTCTGCTTTCTCAGTTTCGTACATTACCATGATTCGCTCTTCATCCACCTCAATTGATTCGGCAAGAGACGCGCGATCAATCGTTAAATAAGAGACATCAACATTACGCGCTTTCTTATACGCATCTTTATGCTCTTCATAATAAGTCGCGACATCTTCGTCACTTACCGCGATTGACTCTATATAATCACTTTTGAAAACTGTAGCCAGACCAAAGTCTCTTGTTTGACGATCCAATGCAACAATCTCATCTCTCTCGTTACCGACAACAAATGCTGAAGCGATCAAGCCTGAACGCGCCTGGTCAATAACAAACTGGGATTTCAAGGACTCTTTATATGATTTCAAAGTTAACGCAGCATTACGCAAAATCATCTGCATTCGTTCATTGCTGAACTTTCCATCGACCTTGAATTGGTCAATATTACGAATGTAGTTTTCAACAGCCTCGTCTGAGATATATAAATCTTTACCTTCTGCGTCCAATACCAAGATCTTTTCGTTGATCAGGCCTTCTAAAACTGAAGACTTTAACAAAGACTCTTCGATAAGATCCGGGTCTGCCCTTTCTCCCATCTGCGCAAGAATCTGGCGACGCTTACCTTCAACTGCCCTTAGGAAGTTACGCTCAGTAATCCCTTCACCATTCACCGTCGCTACTTCAGGTTCACCACTCAAACCTCCGACAATAGACTCTGCACCAAAAAGAGCAAAAACCACCACAATGACGCCAACAATAATCTTTGCGACAGTGCCTTGTGAATTATTACGAATGTCTTGAAGCATACCTTGATTCCTGATTCCCGGTTATTTCTTACTATGTTTATTCTTAATCGCTTACCGCCGCCGGCTTAATTTTTCAGAGCAAAGTCCTAAACCGTCATAAGCTTGTAATTTTTCTAGCCGCCGGATTGTACCCTACAGATCCTGATTTTAAAACAAATGAAATCACAAACGACTCCCCTTACTCACTGCATTAGTGAAAAATCCATCGTGTTGCCCCACAGCATTAGATTCAGACGCAAAATCTCCACGCTAAGCTAAACTTGTATAGCTCACTTAAAAACCTACTCAAGAACTCTTTTATGACCGCTACACACACTAAGCCACTCGTTCGCTCTAGGCTATCCAAATTCAATTCACCTCTTCTTGGTGCTTTTTTTT
>NZ_LWGA01000654.1:0-11149 GCF_001635235.1 Oleiphilus sp. HI0117
ATGTACTGAGAGCTGGGAGGCTAGAACTATTAGAGGTAACCATAACGCTTCAAAGTCTCCCCCACTAATTCCTCTAAGCCCTTAACATCTTCAACACCTAGAGCCACTCTACCTTTACCCAAGCTTTTATTAGAAACACCACTTACAGACTCAGCAATAACTTCTTCAGGTAGATCAACTTCTAAGAAATCAAGGATTTTAGCTAACTCCCTCGATGGCTCAGTGACAAAGTCTTCGTACTTAACACGAACAACCTGGTCTTCAGAGAACTTAGACAGTTCAGCTTCAGACTTATCCACGCAACGCTGCCATTGCAAAGCACAAACTTCATTTAACGAGTGTGCCTCCAACGTTTCTTGCATGTCATCTAAAGCAGGTCCCCAGAACGCTAAACGACTATCTTTCGAAAAAAACCGATAAACCCGAGCCCACAAGTATCGTAATGCATAATATGGCAAATCACTCTTAGGTACATAGCGAACTTTTTCCAATATGTATGGTATATCTAATTTCGCGGTCCATCTAAGCTTTGCGGAGCCAGTTGCGTCTATACCGTCACGGTAGATAAATATGTATTTAGCATCGGGTAAAACCTCTTTTACAAAATCTACTCTAAGAGAGTTTGCACAGGTTTTCTCAATTACCATCGGAGAGTTATATTCTTTAGAAATTGCCGAAAACTTGCTACGTATATATTTCTTGATACTTGGCGTCACCTTGTTCGCAGGTATTTCATCTGACGGATGTTTCACGTTGCCATGACGCCAAATGTAATTGATCTCATCACAAGGCCAAGTACATATCCCATCAAAACTAGTCAAGACATCCCTTAACATATTAGTTCCCGATCGTGGTGCGCCAACAATCACTACCGGCTTAAAATCCCCGTGTCCCAAAATCATAACTCCTTTAATTCATGAGACCACTTTTCCAGACATGTCTCAATCTCAAATAATTCTTTATATGTAGCTTTTGCATTTTCTGAGAAAGTCAGACACTTTTCTCTATTATTTGCAAGTTCAGTTAACCTATACACTAACGCAGCTTTATCGTTTATCGGAGAACTAACGCCAATTTGCCTAGTTTCCACCATCTTTGCTAATTCGCTGTCCTGCTCAACAACAGAGAAAATTGGGCAGCCTTGCTCTAAATAGGTTAATGTCTTGCTTGGATAAGCATATCGAATGATCTCAGGCGTTAGACAAACAATACCGAAATCTGCAGCCTGCATTGCCCGTTTTGCAATCGATATTGGCTGGTGAGAGACAAAATGAATCAAATCTTTTGCTGGGCCAGAGTTAGCTAGCTTTGTGATTTCAGGTAATGCAGCACCTTCACCCATGAACACAAGTTCGACGTGCGTATTTCCACTCTGAACAAGTTCATGAATTGCTTCAACAAATAACTCCAAGCCTTGGAAGCGACCAATATTTCCGGCAAAAAACAGTCTCAACTTATCTTTTGATTTGACTTCAAACCAATCACTTTTAGAATTACTCAATTTATCTTCTGAAGGCAAACTAAAGTTATTAATAACACTAACTTTACTAACCAAAGAGGCATCACGTTTTCCGATTGCCTTACGCATATCTTCCGACAAAACAATGATACGACTCGCTCTTCTACAAGTAGCGATATCAATACGTTCTAAAGCTCTGTAGACCGTAGGATTAGAAAATTCACCTGATAATTTACCAATCTCGGGATGTAAATCCATACAATGATAAATGAGCTTTGCTCCGGTTAAACGAGATGCAATGTTTGCCGCAAAGCCAGGAACTACAGGTGGAGCTGTAGATACCATAATAACATCATAGCGCCCCTTAAGGGCTTGATAAATTATCAATAACAGAAACCTTAAAGTGTTGAATAGACGAAGAAATGGCCGCCCTGTTTCATTAGGCAACTCATATCTATGAACCGTAGCACCATCTAAATTAGCCGATTTAGAAAAGGTGTCATTTTCTACACCCTTTTTATAAGAAGGCTGACTTGAAAGCACATCAACGTTATGACCTTCTTCAACCCAATGACGAACAATACACCTCAACATGGAGGCGTAAGGAGGTGTATCAGGCCAATAGTAGCGATGGACAGCGAGTATTTTTTTAGATTTCTTCATTATTTTCTACAAAGACCAGCTTTTAAGCTCTACCATTCATAACGAGAAAAATCATCCAAATTACGCCACTTGCTAGTTAATTTAGCGGTTCCTAAAATCAACTTCGTAACTCGTAGCGAAGTATTTTCGACCTGGTACTCTTCAGGCGTTTCTCTATTTGGGTATAGATCTGCTTCTTGAACAACAAGGTCTATTGCATCTAACAAAATATCTGGGTTTAGCCCCGACATAACAATTGACCCGGCATCCAAAGCCTCTGGGCGTTCGATAGAATTTCTCAAAGTTACTGCAGGGAAATCTAGCATTGCAGATTCTTCAGAAATCGTTCCACTATCCGAAATAGCGCAAAATGAATCCTTCTGAAGTTTGTTGTAATCAAAGAAACCAAACGGTTTGAGGAAACGGATATCTCTATCCCCTGAATCCAGGTTCAATTGCTCTAAACGATTCTTTGTACGAGGGTGTGTCGACACTACAACCGGGTAACCATATCTATCATGAATTGAGTTAAGACACTCAACAACCTTTCTTAAATTATCTGGATGGTCAACATTCTCTTCTCTGTGAACACTGACAATAAAGTACTTCCCAGACTCCAGGTCAAGCTGCTGTAACACCGTACTAGAATCAATCGACTCCATTTTGGAGTTCAATACCTCAAGCATCGGTGAGCCGGTCACATAAATAAAGCGGTGAGACAAACCCTCGCTAATCAAATGACGGCGAGCATTCTCTGTATATACCAAGTTAAAGTCAGCCAAATGATCAACAAGTTTACGGTTAATCTCTTCAGGAACGTTAGCATCAAAACTTCGATTCCCTGCTTCCATATGATAAGTAGGGATCTTCATTCTTTTTGCCATCAAGGTTGCGATAGCGCTATTGGTATCACCCAAAACCAGAACGGCATCTGGCTTTTCTTTCAAATATACTTCTTCTGTCTTAATCAGAATTTCACCAAGTACTTTGCCCAATGATGACGTGTCAACATTCAGAAAGTAGTCAGGCTCCCTAACACCCAACTCATCAAAGAAAACTTGATTAAGTTCATAATCGTAATTTTGACCAGTATGTACCAATTTATGGTCAGTAAACTTTTCTAATGCTTCCATTACAGATGCTAAACGGATAATTTCTGGACGCGTCCCCAGAACAGTCATTACTTTTAGTGTTTTACTCATGCTTCTACTAGCTCGAAAAATGTATCAGAGTTTTCAGGGTCAAAAAACTCATCAGTCCAAAAAAAAGTGATCAGTTCAGAGTCACCAATATTGGTTATGTTGTGAGTATGGAGTGTTGGAATATCGACCAAGGCGGGTTGCCCTTCTTCAATAATATATTCAATAACCTCATTGGTATTGACTTTTCGCATCTTGATAGATGCCGCTCCTTGAAGAACAAAGAAACGCTCATACTTTCTAAGGTGGAAATGATTACCTCGCGTAATACCAGGCTTTGTTGTCGAAACAAATGATTGACCACCCGAGCCGACCTTAACTGTTTCAACCAACCAGCCTCTATCATCAGTATGCTTGGTTGCAATTACTTTCCTTGCATCTTGAGGTAGATAACTGCGGTAAGTATTAAACAAACAACGGTCAAAATGATCTGACAGATCGGGAACTATTCCAGCTTTATACTTTTCATCAAATAATCTTAGTTTTTCTACAACATCGCCAACGCTTATTTTCTTGCCTTTAACTCGATGCTCACCAATCGTTTTACTTTCGTATAAAGAAATAAAGAGAGCAACCAAATCTTGCACATGAATAAGCTCTAGCTGTCCGTTTCCATTAACTTCGACTTCTTGCTCATTTGCGATATGGTGGCAAAAAGTATTGGTACCTGAGTTGTAGTTCGGTAAACCAAACTCACCAAATACATGAGGAATGACTAGGTTTAAAAAACTAGCTGAATTTTCATCAGCCCAAGAACTAAAAACCTCAGAGACACCACTTTTACCTTTTCCATATGGAATATCAGTATTTTCGGCATGGGTAGTCGAAGAATAAACAACAAAAGGAGTGATTGATGCTGCCTTCATTGCCTCAACAAGTTGCTTCGCAGGGTCAATATTTCCATTCACAAGCTCTTCGTCAGAAGCTCTGTTTACTCCTGCTAAATGAACAATTAGCTCTTTATCAGAAACAAATTCTTTAAGACCTTCAGTAGAAGAAAATGTATCCCTAGTAGCAACATCCACTAATTCTACATCGTCTCTCGTTTTAAGGTACATTTGGAGGTGAGAGCCGATAAAACCATTACCTCCGGTTATTCCTATTCTCATCTATTTATCCCTACTGAGCATCCCATAACTCAAGCTCTTGTCTAACTTCCTTCAATTTTAATAGAGTATCTTCAACCTGCTTAACATCTAACTGCTCTGTGTTATGCGAGTGATAGTCTTCATAGGAAATCTCTTCCTTGTTCCCTTCAGAGAAGTACTTTTCATAATTTAGGTCTCGATTATCCATTCGAACGCGATAATAGTCCCCCATGTCTTCAGCTGTAACAAGCTCTTCATTTGATGCAAGAGTCTCGTACAACTTTTCTCCATGCCTCATTCCAATAATTTTGGTATCGACGTTAGACTTAAATAGGTTCTTTAGGGCTTGAGCTAAATCTTCTACAGTACAAGCTGGGGCCTTCTTGATAAAAACATCGCCTTGGTTCGCATTGAAAAACGCATGATCTACCAAATCCACAGCTTCGTTCAATTCCATAAGAAAGCGAGTCATTGTAGGCTCAGTAATTGTTATCGGCTTATTAGCTTTAATCTGTTCGATGAATCTAGGAATCACTGAGCCACGAGAATACATTACGTTGCCGTATCTAACGCATGAAATAACGGTTCCACTTTCAGCTTGTTGACGCGCATACGCCTGCGCAACTTTTTCCATCATTGCTTTACTCGTACCCATTGCATTAACGGGGTACACTGCTTTATCTGTACTTAAGCAAACGACACTTTTTACTTTGTTTGATACAGCAGCTTTAAGCACATTGTCACTACCGATAATGTTTGTCATTACGGCTTGCATTGGAAAGAATTCACAAGAAGGCACTTGCTTTAGAGCAGCTGCGTGAAATACGTAATCGACTCCGAGCATCGCGTCATGAATACTGTCATAGTCCCTAATATCGCCAATATAGAACTTCACACGTGGATCATCCATATATTGGGTTCGCATTAAGTCCTGCTTGGCTTCGTCTCGGCTAAAAACCCGGACTTCCTTACAATCTTTAGTAAGCAGGTATGTTGTAACAGTCTTCCCAAACGAGCCTGTGCCACCAGTCACTAAAATAGTGCCGCCTTTGTACATAATTTCTATCCACCCTTAATTATTAGCTAAATTCCCGACCTGATTTATTCATTCTCATACTATAAGAAGCGATTACCATATGAACATAGGGAGTAGCTGGCGATAATAATGAAAAAAACAGGACGCATACAGCAAAAAAAGCAGATATAGAGTTTTTTGCCTCAGAAGCTGATTTTAAAAAAACATAAGCCAATAAAGGCCCCCCAATTACTCCTAAGATAAAGAAAAATATCCCAGAAAAGTTTGATATTCTTTTGATTTCGGTCTCTCTATGCAGACTAATTTCTAGTGATTCAACAACCTCATCTAAAGCTTCTATATCTTGAGGCTGCAACATATTGTTAACACCGAAAACAACAGGCCCGACCCCGCGAGCAATTCTATTTGAAAGACTTTTATCTAACCCTACGAGATCTAAGCCATTATCCATCGCTTGCTGCACAATTAATCCTGCACGCGTATTTTTTAACGTTTCAGAATAGTAAGATACCCCACCAGAAATGATACAAAGAATAAAACAAAACCTAACAAAGAACTTAAACTTATCCTGAACAGAAATATTATTTAACACCAACCATATTAAAGTAGGCCCTATAACCGACACCGCACCTGAAAGAAAAACAAGCAGTAACGGAATGTAGGTATCAGTTATGTTCTTTTTGTACTTAGCCAAGTTGTCAATTATAACTAACAAACTAAAACCAATAAAACCAAGAAAACTTGGTTCAGACGCAAACGAAGCTGCACCACGAAGTTCAGATGTTCGGTAATTAGAGACTAATGAATGCAACAGTTCTGGACGTAAAGAGCCAAGTACAACACCCAGCAAATAGATTACACCCATCAACCTTGCAACAAATAAGATACTCGAAGCCTCCTTGTCCTCCATGCGAGAAGTTATAACAACTAAACAAATCAATGAGATAAGAGGAAGACACTCATTCCCTCCGCCACCATTTAAGAGTAACACCGCAATACATATAAAAGTGTAAAGCAAAATAACAACATCAATCAACGCGACACGTTTCATTATGTTTGCCAACACTAATAAGAATAAAAAAAAGTAATAATGAGGCTGTATATCGCTACTTAATGGGGATACTTTTAAGTACGGAAGCAATGCACTCGCTGCAGTCAAAACCAGTAGTATTACGTTAACACTAACCACTACCGACCCCTATACCCTTGACTGCGGCCGTTTTTTTTATAGCAAAATAAAAAATAAAAACGAGAAAGAATATAAGCTCTGCCGCCAAATTACTAACACCAAAATCTGCACTATCTAGGGAACCTAGCATTAGCATAGAGATATATTTGGCAACGAATTTAACAACCGCAAACAAAATAAGTGTTACACCAGAACTGATAGCAAGGAGAACCTGAAGCAAGACCATATTCCCCACCATCAAGGCAAATGGAAGCATCAAGTACTTGAACAACTCTCCTACCTCTCGAGTATATGATTCTGAAAATTTTCCTCTTTGGTAGGCCAGCCTGACTAGCTCTTCAGAGAACACCACTGCGATAAAAGCAACAACCAAAGTAACAATATATACCGGCAAAAGTTTTTTAACCAACTCATACTGAAACCCCACCTGATCATGTCGTAGAGCTATAAATTTTGCCGTATATATAACAAAGGTAGTTCCAATTACTGCACCAAGCCCATTTACAAGACCATATGCGTAATCTAAAAAAGAAATCCACCCTTCCCCCAAACTAGACGCAAATGCTCTATCAACAGCTCTAAGGGAAATGTTCACAAAATGAAAGATCATCCCAGATAGTATTAAACGCATTACTACCTTATCTTTAATACCTCCAAAGGAAAAGTAGCTACTCAATACCACCGGTATGTCCGCTATATTTCTAGCACTAATAATAAACGAAAGGGACACTACCCCACATGACACTACAAATGCGAAAACAAGCCCAGACAAATCTCGCATACCATAAGTTGTAGTAATCCACAGACTTACAACAAAACCAACATTACATATCAGATTAGCTGACGCTACTATATTATTTTTCTTATTGTACTGAAGGTAAATTCTAAAGTGAAAGTAAATACTGGATAATAGAAAGCCAAACCAAGCCACTCTACAATAAAAAGCTAAATCATTAATTTCGGCTATAGATAAATCAGGCCCAAGTAAAGGCGCATATACACCAGCAAACGCTATACCGATTATTGATACGAAAATAGATACAGTGCTTACTGGAGAGGACTCGACAAAGGTTACCGAGCTTTCGTCTCTAGAAACTCTAGGTAAAATTATTCCTACAAGCAACGTTGCAAAACTGAAGAAGAACGCATATGGGTATGATACAGCAAGACGATAGATATCTAGGTCGGAACTAGCTCCAATTTCATAAGCAATATAAACCTCCCTCAAGAAACTAGACAAGCTTCCAGCAGCAGTAAATATAACGAGGATTAACATGCTCTTTGGCCACTTTATATTCATGCAGTGCTGCCCACAAAAACCTAGAATTTATTTCTTAACGAAGAACTTAGTGAGAACATAAATTACTGAGAAAAAACCGCCAATTAGAATAAATAACAGGACTATGAACACCCGTCTAGGTTTTACCTTCTTTTCAGGAGAAATAGCTGGATCGATTACAGAAAAAGCATACTCTTTTCTAACTTTGGCTAGCATAATCGTTTGCGTCTGCTGCTCAATCAATTGATAAAAAGCACTTTCCATTGAGTGAGTTTGATCCTCGCCAAGCTGCTCCTGTAAATATGCAATACTCTGCTCAGCTTCAAGTATATCCCGGCTTCGTATCTGTTCGTTTATGTCACTAATAATCAAATTAAGCCATTCTTGTACGAGGGTGGGAGAATAAAAATCCAATGAGAGTTTCACCAAACCGTTTTTAGAGTCTTTAGTCACACTAAATAGCTTCATGAATCGCTCATACCCTTCCAAAAGTGAAGGTATAACAGTTTTTGGCGGCTTCACCTCCCTAACCCACTCGCTACGAACATTATCATATACGTCATAATCTATAACCAAACTATTTGAATCCATGTCCCAAGATTTAGATGCAATCAACGGAACCAGCAACTTATGCCGTTCGATAAAAGACATAATAAAAGCTTTAGACTTAATTATTTCAACAAACTGATCCGAGCGACTAGAAGTACCACGAAGGTTTATTCCTGCCAAGCTAGCCAACCCTCCAAACTGAGAAGCCATACCACCTAATCCTCCAGCTGACTCTTCTACAGGAGCCAAAAGAGCATCAGCTCTGTATATATCCGGAAGACTTTTTGCGAATAACACCCCTAGTACAGCGAACAAGGTTAGCGTGATTATTACTCGACCCTTGTATTCCCATACTGCTATAGCCAACTGAAACAAAGATATTTTATCTACAGTATCATTGGAAATTTTGTTTTCACAACTCTTAGTATCATTCATGCTAGAATATAATGCCTTAACTGTTGAACAATATTTTTCATTAAAACAAGATCCCTCGCCGCTTTAGTTCGGAGGTAATTGTATCAACGATAATAGCCACTGAGTACTTTGAAGTATCGATGTTTATTTCTGGCTTTTCTGGCTTTTCATAAGCTGAATCAATCCCAGTAAAATTCTTTATCTTTCCCGCTCGAGCTTGTTTATACAACCCTTTAGGATCTCTTTCTTCACAGATAGAAAATGGAGTATTAACAAACACCTCAATGAACTCACCTTCAGCAAACATATCTCTCACCATTCGACGTTCGCTCCTAAATGGTGAAATAAAAGCACTTAATGTGATTACCCCCGCATCAACAAATAAACCTGATACTTCCCCTACTCTTCGAATATTCTCAACTCGATCCTCATCAGAAAAGCCTAAATCTTTATTTAAACCGTGACGAACATTATCACCATCTAAAAGGTAAGTATGGTAACCATTGTCATGCAGCCAACGGTCTAAAGCATTTGCAATCGTTGATTTCCCAGCACCACTTAGACCTGTAAACCAAATCAAACAAGGCTTTTGTTTTTTAAGAACAGAGCGCTCTGCTCTTGAAACGTTTTGTTCATGCCAAACGATATTATTCTCAGCCATTTACAAACTCCCCACAGCAGCAGCACCCAAAGCAATCTGATAAAATATCTGACTCATATCACGCCACAAAACAACTTGGTCAATTTTATCCGCATCAAGCGGCACAACCACAGTATCGCCCGGCGCTAGTTGAGAATCATTACTTGCAAACCAACTAGACGAGTCAGGCATCTGAACCCCGCCATTAGCTTTAATAATATAAATACGTTCATCATCTGCTTTATCTGTTAGGCCACCGCTACGCTCGATATAATCCCAGTAATCCAGCTCTTGTTCGAAGAGTTGAGATACAGGAAGCTGGACTTCACCAATGACTGTCACGGAGCTCTTTCTCTCGGGGATGAATAGTTCATCTCCATCCTTAAGCGATATTGAATAAGCGTCTTGCCCTGCTATAACCTTCTCTAGATCAATAACTAGACGACCTAGGGCAGGAGTAGTCTTGAGTTTATCCAATAAACCCTGAGCCTCTCCTAAACCCTGAGCTTTACTTGCATCAAGCGTTGTTTGATTTGCTGCAACCACTTCGGCTTTGGCTATATCAGCCTCTAATCGCGCTTGCATTTCTCTTAGCTGCTGGGCCTGCTGAGCCTTTAAGTCTTCTCGTGTAAACATTGCTCCAGGTGCATAAGCATATTCAGTCAAACCGCCAGCACGTTCAATTACGTCTGCCAAGGTGTCGTTTTTATGGAAGGGGTAAACACCTGGGAACTTCACTTCACCGCGTAAGGTAATTTGTTTAGTCTCTGCCCATTCTGGAATTGCTTTAACGGTTAGTACATCTCTTGCCTGAAGCTTGCTTGATATGGCACTCGCATCAGAAAGTTGAATAACTCTTCTATCTTGTACTCTATCTTGCTGCTCATTAATGGTTGTTCTGTTCAATTCAGCGCTTGATAGGTAAGCTTTTTCTGTCAGGCCACCAGCGGCAGAAAGCAAGTTCTCGACAGTCATATTTTCAACTAAGGGATAAACACCTGGGTAACGAACGTTGCCACCGACCGATACTTCTTTTGAAGGAGTAGAAATACTTGCTTGCTGACGCAGTTCTTCCACTAACTTAACAACTTCTTCAGAGCGATCACCATATAGGCCAAAGAACACTAGCTCATCTAGGTCTTGTAGCACTGGATCTGCTTCGCTTTGCTGAGATTTCAATGCATCTGCGATTCTAAAAGAGTGAACACTTAATGTTCGCTCAGGTTTTGAATAGCGTTTGATTAACGCATAATTTAGGTCTGGCTCCGGCTTTAAGTATTCAATACTTTGAATGATATCACTCACTCGTAAACCGGGCGTCCAACGGCGCGTTTCGGCACGCTCTACATGGCCAGCCACTTTAATTACATTTTCTACCTTCGGCAGAATTTTAGGTAAGGTAATCTGGTCACCATTTTTTAAAGTGCGGTTTATATCAGCATTTAATGATAAGTCTAAATTCAGGAACTCACGTTCATTTTGCTCATTAACCCGTTCAAGCGTCGCGCCTTGAGGGTAAGCTGAAGCCAACATACCACCGGAATATGAGAGAAGATCAGAAACGGAGCCACTACCTTTAAGCTCATAATATGCTGGGCGTTTAATTTGGCCCTTTATTGCTACTTGAGGGCCAACAGCTGGAATAAATACCACA
>NZ_LWGA01000655.1:0-428 GCF_001635235.1 Oleiphilus sp. HI0117
GAAGTAAGTTGTCGATAGGAGGGCGTAGCCCCTCCTGTTCTGAGACTTAAATAGCGTAATTTTTGAATCTTCTGGTTTGAAAGCTTACGTTTGAACGCGGAAGCATCGCCTTCCGCGTTTGCATATCTTCAGGTTTATTTTGCTAGGTCAGTTTGTATTAATGCGCAATAGAGCTATTGAGAGCTGCGCTAGCAAAATGATTCATCCTTCGGCAGAGGTCGGGGAAGAGTTTTATTTACGGTTTTATTGAATACGGTTGTTGCATATGTCGAAACGAGATTATTACGAAGTTCTGGGTATTGAACGCTCAGCTGATGCGAAGGAAGTTAAGAAGGCCTACAGACGCTTGGCGATGAAGTACCACCCGGACCGCAACCCGGATGATGCTCAAGCAGAAGAAAAGTTTAAAGAAGCAACTGAGGCTTATG
>NZ_LWGA01000656.1:0-6619 GCF_001635235.1 Oleiphilus sp. HI0117
GTACCTGCTGCTAATCTAACGAAGAATAAAAGAGGGATTCTTTAGCTTATGTCTAAGAACAAATAATTCGGAGTTAGCTTAAAAATGAATAAAACCTAGTGTTTGACATGATTTTTCGATTACGTTTTTTCTGGTAAGACAGAGACGTGATTTGTTAGAATTCTGTCGACAATAAAGTCGCATCTATATATCGCGGCTACAGCTGGAACCCCCTCTAAGGTTAAAACAAGTTGTGCGTCTAATGCTTTGCTTTAGGTAAGTCCATATACAACCAATTAAAAAGAACTTCTCCCGAATTATGTCAAAAAGTCCTGAGTTAGCTAAAAACAGTGAATCTAAACATACTCCGATGATGCAGCAATATTTTCGCATTAAAAAGGACCACCCTAATGAGCTTGTCTTTTATCGAATGGGCGATTTTTATGAGATGTTCTACGATGACGCAAAAAAAGCGGCTCAATTGCTAGATATCACTTTAACGGCACGCGGTAAGAGTGGTGGCAACCCTATTCCAATGGCGGGTATCCCCTATCACTCCGCTGAGAATTATATTGCAAAGCTTGTTCGATCTGGTTTGTCGGTTGCTGTCTGCGAGCAAACAGGTGACCCGGCAACAAGCAAGGGGCCGGTTGAGCGTAAGGTAATGAGAATTGTCACTCCCGGCACGCTGACTGACGAGGCATTTCTAGAAGAGCGGCGTGACAATTTGCTCTGCTCAATTTCCTTTGGTGATGAGGAAGCCTTTGGTCTAGCCTACCTAGACCTGAGTGGCGGACGCTTTTCTGTGTCGCAAGTTCGAGGCTTGCCCGACCTAATAAGCGAGTTGCAGCGTATTAGACCGTCGGAAGTTTTAATAAGTGAAGAGTTTCCATATGAAGGAGCTTTTGAGAACTTAACTGGTCTTAGACGCCAAGCTCCATGGCTTTATGATCTTGATTCCGCAAAAAGCTTATTGACTACTCAATTTAAAACGAAAGACTTAAGCGGCTTTGGTATCGATTCGATGCAATTAGCTATCTGCGCGGCGGGTTGTCTGCTGCAGTATGCAAAGGATACTCAGCGTAATGAGCTGCCTCATATTGTCACCATCAATAAAGAAGAGCGTAGTCAATACATTCTACTCGATGCAGCCAGTCGCAAGAACCTAGAAATTGACACCAACCTTGCTGGCGAAAGTAATCACACCTTGGCGTGGGCAATGGATGCCTGTAAAACTGCAATGGGTAGCCGCTTGCTTAGGCGCTGGCTCCACCACCCTTTAAGAGACCGGGAAATTGTGAATGCCCGTCTAGATTGCGTGTCTTCACTTGAGCAATCCTATAACTACGACGCCATTCAAACGAATTTAAAACAAGTCGGAGATGTACAGCGTATACTCGCCAGGATTGCGCTTAGATCTGCACGCCCTCGTGACCTATCACGACTTAGAGACACTTTAATACTACTACCCGCCATACAGGCAGATTTAAGGTCAGTTGATTGCCCAAGTCTTGGTGAAGTAGCTAAAGATATATCCGAACACCCCTCTTTAGCTGAGTTATTAGAGCGAGCAATTATCGATAACCCTCCCGTCGTTATTAGAGATGGCGGCGTGATAAAAGATGGTTTTGACGCAGAGCTAGATGACTTACGCAATATCAGTGAAAATGCCGGTCAATTTTTAATCGATCTAGAGACTCAGGAGCGGGAGGCAACCGGGCTTTCGACCTTGAAGGTTGGTTACAATAGAGTTCATGGTTACTTTATCGAGATTTCAAAAGCTCAGTCAGATAAAGCGCCCGATGCATATATAAGGCGTCAAACGCTAAAAAATGCAGAGCGCTTTATAACGCCAGAGCTGAAAGCTTTTGAGGATAAAGCGCTGAGCAGTAAAAGTCGCGCTTTATCGCGCGAGAAAGCCCTTTACGAAAGCCTACTTGATGAATTAAATGAGGCGATTGACGCGCTTCAGAGGTGTGCAAAAGGGCTTTCTGAGCTCGACGTGCTTAGCAATTTTGCTGAAAGAGCTCACACTTTAAATCTCAATAGGCCGGAATTTAATCAGGGTAACACCCTGTTAATTGAAGAAGGCCGACACCTTATTGTTGAACAGCTCAGTACAGCGCCTTTTGTGCCAAACGATCTGATATTAGATCCAAAGCGAAAAATGCTTATGATTACCGGGCCCAATATGGGGGGGAAGTCTACCTATATGCGCCAGGCTGCTCTGATTATATTGCTAGCAGGTACAGGAAGTTTTGTTCCAGCAGGTAAAGCCTCAATAGGTGAAATCGACCAAATATTCACACGAATGGGAAGTTCTGACGATACGGCAGGCGGTCGCTCCACTTTTATGGTTGAGATGACCGAGACTGCGAACATCTTGAATAACGCTACAGAAAACAGTCTGGTCTTGATGGATGAAGTAGGAAGAGGTACCAGCACTTTCGACGGTTTGTCGCTTGCATGGTCTAGTGCAGAGCATTTGGCTAAAAATATCCAAGCTTATAGTTTGTTCGCAACTCACTATTTCGAAATGACGCAGCTTGCTGAAGAGCACGAGAGTGTTGTCAACGTTCACCTGAGCGCTACTGAGCACGAAGATAGAATTATCTTTCTACATAATGTTCTTGAAGGCGCCGCAAGCCAAAGCTACGGTTTGCAGGTCGCGCAGCTCGCAGGTGTTCCGGATAGTGTTATTGGGAAGGCGAAGGAAAAGCTAAGTTCTTTGGAGTCTACGGAAACAAGCGAGCCGTCTGAGCCCATAACTGCAAGCAATATTGCAACACAAGCTACTGACTCTATTTCAGAACAAAATGCATTTCAAAGTGATATGTTTGCACAAGAGCCTTCATTGATTGAGAAAGCATTTGCTAACCTGGACCCTGATGAGCTTAGCCCTAGGCAAGCATTGGATAAGCTTTATGAGCTACGAAGATTGATCAACTAAGTTATATGATGCCTTGTCTCTTGCGCTAACTTACTTGTGTTTTAAGTCAATAATCGTAACATTTGCGCTATGACAGGCGTTTAAGCTTGAACCCTGTCACATCTGACATTAGAATACACCGCATAATTTTAATGAGACCAAACACTGGAATAGCAATATGACATTTGTTGTAACCGATAACTGTGTTAAGTGTAAGTACACAGATTGTGTGGAAGTTTGTCCTGTAGACTGCTTCTATGAAGGCCCTAACTTTCTGGTAATCGATCCTGACGAATGTATCGATTGCGCACTTTGTGAGCCAGAATGCCCAGCTGATGCAATCTTTTCTGAGGACGAATTGCCTGCCGACCAGACGCAGTATATCGAGCTAAACGCCGAGCTATGTCAGACTTGGCCCTGCATTACCGAGCAAAAAGACCCGCTTCCAGATGCTAAAGAGTGGGACGGTGTTCCTAACAAGCTTCAATATCTAGAGAAGTAAATTCTTTAGTCGCCTTGTCGTTAACTGGCGTCAGATCGCTCGCTAACGACAAGCTCCTCTTAAATAAGAACTGCCTGGCCTCATTCACTTTGGCCTATTTAATTCTCAAGCTTTCCTTACAGCTTTTGCATACATATCTTGCATCACTTCTTACGATTCTATTGTGTCGAATTGCGCTCAAATCATGAATTCGATCGTGACATGCACAAATATATGCAAAGGTTCGTCGTGCCCTTTTCGCGCTTGAGAAGTTATGCCTTACCTTTGGCTCAACATTAAATACTTCTGACATAACCTGCTTCCACTGTCGTCCATGCGGCATTACCTTCTTGCCTTCATGATAGCGACCAAAATACTGATAGACGATGAGGTGTGCACATTCGTGAGGTACAACCTCTTCGATAAAGGCTTGTTGGTTTTGATTTAAGAGCGCCTGATTAAATCGAAGCTTGTATCGATAAGTCTTAAAAGCGTTTTGTGTGACGACAAACTGGCCGGCAGCTTGCCCCTTTAGAAGAAAGCAAAGGTTGTGATAAACGAAGCTTTTCTTAAGGTGATGTTCTGCCTGCCGCAGGCAGTGTTCTACCGATGATTGCACATCAGCTTGATAGTTGCTTTGGTTCATCTTGGCTAAGTGTTTTTCGGTCTTCTTAAGTTCATATACAGCGGTGCATTATGCAAAAATTTACAGTACCATGCCCAGCTTTATTTTTTGTCACACCAAGCCTTTAGGGAAAACGCCATGTATGAACTCGACTTACTCTATATATTGGTATTAATCATAACAGGGTTTCTCGCAGGCATTATAAACACCATGGCTGGTGGAGGCTCCAATCTTACAATTCCAGCATTAATGGTAATGGGGATTCCTCCCGACATTGCAAATGCGACTAATCGAGTCAGTGTCGTACTTCAATCGTTTACTGCATACAGAGGTTTTGCCAAGCACGGAAAGCTTGATATTCCCGATATCAAATCTATTCTGCTTGTCACCATGCTTGGCGGGCTTGTTGGTGCTGCATTCGCCTCTTATATGCCTGCTGACTACCTGAAACCAACCTTGCTCGGCGCGATGATTATCATGGCCGGCATAATCTTATTTAAGCCCTCCGCTATTGCGGTAACTGAAGGCACCAAGGCTTTTTCAGTAATGGAGCAAAAGCAATCTATACCAATGCTTTTTATAGCCGGGTTTTACGGTGGGTTCGTCCAAGCGGGCGTTGGTTTTATTTTAATTGCTGCGATTGCTGGAGGCCTCCGTTACGATCTGGCTCGAACCAACGCGCTAAAGGTGGTGTGCACACTCGGTTTTACTCTAGTTGCTCTCGGTCTTTTTGTATGGCGGGACCAAGTATGGTGGGCGCCAGGCCTCTTGCTCGCGGTCGGTTCTGTTGCAGGTGCTTACCTGGCTGTGAAGATCACAATTAATGTCAGTCAGAATACGCTAAAGTGGTTCCTGTTTATTATGACTATATTTGCAAGCATTGCCGCGCTCCTCAGTTAAATGCTCGAAACATAAAATTAACTTAATGCTACAAACAATTCAGGAAATATTATTTGCATTAACTATACTCTAATTCACATATTCGATTTTTTACGACTAATATTATTTGGAGCAAAGTATGTCAGGCGGAGAAAAGTTACTAACACTCGCTGAAGCAAGCGCAATGATGGGAAAAACCGAAGTTACGGTGAAACGCTATGCCCGCGAGAGCTTAATTAAAAGCGTTAAACAAGGAAGCGAGCTCATGTTTCCTGAAGATGCTGTTATTAAGTATATTGAAATTGAAAAGAGGCTAAACGGTTAAGGCTTTGTCCTAACAAAGCTCAGGTTGCCTTATAAAGCTCGCGATTAAGCGGGCTTTTTTTTGGTTTAGCAACAAGCTACACTCGCCTTATGATTTATATTTTAATTGCCCTCATTCTATTTGTACTCATTACGCCAGGTATATGGGTTAAATACACCATAAAAAAATATGCTCAAGATTTACCTGATATTCCTGGTACCGGTGCTGAGTTAGTAAAACACTTATCTAAAAGATTCGAGCTAGTAGACCTTAAGGTTGAAGAATGCCCTGACGGGCAAGATCATTTCTCTCCACATGAGTCTACGATTAGGCTATCCAAATACATCTACGATGGGCGCTCTATTAGCGCAGTCGCTATCGCATGCCATGAATTTGGCCATGCGCTTCAGTATCATAGGAATGAAAAGATAGTCAGACTAAGAGAGCGGTACACCCCGATAGCATTATTGATAGAAAAGGCTGCGATCGCAATGCTTGGGATTATTCCGGTTCTTGTTGTTATTTTTAAGGTACCACAACTCGGAATTATTAGCTTACTATGCGGGCTTTGTGCTGTTTTTATTTCAGTGGCACTTCAATTAGTAATATTGCCTATGGAGTGGGATGCAAGTTTTAACAAGGCACTTCCGATAATTACCGAAGGTAACTATCTGCAAGATGATCAAATCGAGCCTTGCCGTAAGATTCTTAAAGCTGCTGCAATGACTTACGTCGCGGCAACTCTAGCAAGTGTATTGAATGTCTGGCGATGGCTAGCCATATTGCGGCGCTAACGTTCTATGGCGCTTGCCAGTCGCGCAATACCGGTATTTTGAAGATGGTTCCTTGCTTGTCTAGCGCAAGATAAAACTCTCCAATTTCTCTAATGACTAAGCCAGAGAAACCATCCCCTTCCCTTAAGTACAAATTATTAATCATGGCTCTTCGTGCGCTCGGTTCTGAAGAGTAGATATGACTGCTAAATTCTATTGTCGGAACCCCCCTTTGAAAGCTAATATTCATTTCACTTAGTAGAGGAAGGTCTGAAAATGCATTTGGTGCACTACTAATTTGTTTGCTTCTATCGCTCTCGTCGTTCACACTTGTCGGCAATATTTTTTCCTCGACAGCTTTAGAAACCGGGGCTGCTTCGGAATAAGGCTCGGCAAGCGGCGGGCTGATGCGCTTAACACCCGCTTTAGGTCGGATAACATCGTCAGCTTCGACTGGCTCTTTATCCTCCTTAGCAGAGCGTTTATCGGAAAAGTCATCCTTTAGAATAGGAAGAGGCTTTGCTTGAATGGGTGCTTTATCAATGAGATGGGATGGAAGTGCCTTGGTTTTACGGCCAGTATCCTTAATGTCCGGCTCAGTCGAGGAGAGTGCTTTATTGTCAGTTAACAGGCTATTTTCAGAGCTTCC